>JBDSYI010000320.1:0-6904 GCA_039925745.1 Casimicrobium sp.
GGTTGCTCTCGCCCCTAAAATCTCAGAATGTCTGGAAACACCTTAGGTCATCTCTTCTCCGTCACCACCTTTGGTGAGTCGCACGGGCCTGCGATCGGTTGCGTCATCGACGGCTGTCCGCCGGGAATGCCGTTATCTGCTGAGGATATTCAGCCCGATCTGGATCGGCGCAAGCCGGGCACTTCGCGCCACGTCACGCAGCGTAAGGAAGATGACACGGTCGAAATCCTATCGGGCGTGTTCGAGGGTGTAACGACGGGCACGCCGATTGGGCTTTTGATCCGCAACACCGATCAGCGCAGCAAGGACTACGGCAACATCGCGCAGACGTTCCGGCCGGGGCACGCCGACTACACGTACTGGATGAAGTTTGGGCAGCGCGACTACCGCGGCGGCGGTCGCTCTTCTGCGCGCCTGACGGCACCTATTGTGGCGGCGGGCGCAGTGGCGAAGAAGTGGCTGGCTGAACGCTACGGCGTGATCGTTCGCGGTTATTGCGCGCAGATTGGCGATGTGTTGATTCCATTTGAATCGCACGACGACGTGAACGGAAATCCGTTTTTCGCCGCGATCAAACCAGACTCGCCGAAGCTCGCCGAACTCGAAAACTACATGGACGACCTCCGCAAAAGCGGAGATAGCTGTGGCGCGAAAATCTATATCGAAGCGATCAATCTGCCGGTCGGTTGGGGCGAGCCGGTGTTTGACCGGCTCGACGCTGATATTGCCCACGCGATGATGGGTTTGAATGCGGTGAAGGGCGTCGAGATCGGTGCTGGTTTCAGGAGCGTCACGCAAAAAGGCACCGAGCATTCCGACGAAATCCGCGACGGCAAATTCGTGAGCAACAATTCGGGCGGCGTATTGGGTGGTATCTCGTCCGGGCAACCGGTCACCGTCAACATTGCCATTAAGCCCACAAGCAGCATGCGCCTTGACAGAGACACGATTGACAAGGCAGGCAATCCAGTCACGATCAACACCCATGGTCGTCACGACCCGTGTGTCGGCATTCGCGCGACGCCGATTGCTGAGGCTTTGCTCGCGCTCGTGTTAATCGATCATGCACTGCGACATCGTGCACAGAATGCAGATGTTGAAGTGTCGACGCCGAAGGTCATGTAGCGGGTTTGATTTCAGCGGAGCCGCAGGTGTTGCCCACGATGGCTTTCTTCGGTGTACGCTCCATGCACAAACGCCATTCAGTGCGTCAGAAAGCCTGTCTTCATGCAAACCTCCTGGTACTCTCGATTCGCAAAAGCCGCTGCGCATTTTTGTGGCCGTCCCCGGGTGTTTGCAATGGCTGCGGGAGTTATTTTGGTGTGGATCGTGACCGGTCCGATTTTCGGCTTTAGCGATACCTGGCAATTGGTGATCAACACGGGCACCACGATCATCACCTTTTTGATGGTGTTTTTGATCCAGAATACTCAGAATCGCGACACGCAGGCGATCCAGATCAAGCTTGATGAATTGATTCGGGTGACCAAGGGCGCGCACAATGCGCTATTGGATTTGGAGGAGCTTGAGGAGACCACGCTCGACGCGTTTCGCGGAAAGTATCAGGCGCTGGCCACATCGGCGCGAGCAGAAATTGATCGCGGCTTTAAAGATACCGGGACGCCCGACGCCTGACCCACGCCGGGCGAATTTGTTGCGACTTACGAGACAATGCCGTGATGACAACCATTCAGTTTCAGCTGTACCGCTTCTCCTTTTGGATCGCCCCCGTGACCGCGTTATCGCTGTGGCAAGGCGCGGCTAAAGCGCTTGAGCGTCCGGAACAGGGCTTATGGATGTGGTGGCCGGTTGCGGTGACCTACGGCATCGTGCCAGTGCTTGATCTGATTTTCGGAAAGGTGGTCACGCGGTTCTCGGTAGATGAACAAAAGCGTTTGATCAACGACCCGATGCTGCGCGCCATTCCGTGGATTTGTGCGCTGATCTGGCTGACGACGCTTGCTTGGGCGATCACGCTGGTGCCGCGTGTGCTGGCGCTTCCGGCGATTCACATCGTGGGTTTTGTGGTGTCGCTCGGCATGGTCGGCGGCATCCTCGCGATCAATGTAGGGCATGAGCTGATTCATCGCAACAACAAGGCCGAGCGCTTTCTTGGGGGCGTGTTGCTGGCGAGCGTTTGCTACGGCGTGTTCAAGGTCGAGCATGTGCGCGGGCATCATCTGCGAGTCTGCACGGCGGACGACCCGGCAACGGCGAGACTGAACGAGACCGCGTATGCCTTCGTGCCGCGCGCGATTTTTGGCACGTATGGGCATGGCTGGCGGCTGGAGCGTGAACGCATCAATCGAGCGGGATTAACGGGCGCGGCGGCGTTGTTGCGAAACGAGGTTCTGCATTGGTCGTTGCTCTCGGTCGCAATGGCGATCACTGCGTTTTTTTTCGCAGGCACAGCCGGGCTCGTGGTGTTCGGTATCGCCAGTCTCGTCGCCATCGTCGAGCTGGAATTGGTGGACTACATCGAGCATTACGGCCTGGTGCGTCACCGTGACGCCACCGGCAAACTGGAACCCGTCCACTATGTGCATTCATGGGATTACGCGGGCTGGCTGACCAACGCATTTTTGATTAATTTGCAACGCCACAGCGATCATCACGCTCATGGCGGGCGCGCTTACGGCGCATTGAACAATCACGATGAGGCGCCGCAATTGCCCGTGAGTTACGCCGGAATGCTAGTGGTGGCGCTGATTCCTCCCCTTTATAGGGCGATGATTCATCCTCGTTTACGGCGAACAACTTTATCGTGAAAACGCGTTTTCTCAGGGGCTAAGCTCGATAAATGTCAATTCTCGACTTTTACTTTATTCAAGCGCTAGCCCCAATGAAATAGGGATTTGCCAGAAAAGCTGATGCACATTTCATCTCAGTAATGCTCGGCGTAAGCGCAGCGCAAGACGAGGCAGGTGATAATCAGGCGAAAGAAATTCAGCCAACACATCCACACTACAAAGAATCGAGCACATGCGACTCATACTTCTCGGTGCCCCGGGGGCGGGCAAAGGCACGCAAGCGAAGTTTATTTGCGAAAAATTTGGCATTCCACAGATTTCCACAGGGGACATGCTGCGTGCGGCCGTGAAGGCAGGGTCGCCGCTGGGCGTCGCGGCGAAAAAGGTGATGGATTCTGGCGCGCTGGTCAGCGACGACATCATCATTGGCCTAGTGAAGGAACGCCTCACTCAGCCCGATTGCGCACCGGGCTATCTGTTCGACGGCTTTCCGCGCACGATTCCGCAAGCCGAAGCCATGAAGGAAGCGGGCGTAGCGCTCGATTACGTGCTCGAAATCGCAGTGCCAGATTCCGCCATCGTGGATCGTATGAGTGGTCGGCGCGTGCACCCGGCTTCAGGGCGCGTCTACCACGTCACACACAATCCGCCGAAGGTCGCGGGGAAGGACGACGTGACCGGCGAAGATTTGATTCAGCGCGACGATGACAAGGAAGAAACCGTCAAGTTTCGCCTGAAGGTGTATCACGATCAAACCGAAGTGCTGCTGGGTTACTACGGCGATCTCGCAAAGGCGGGCGCGGCGGGTGCGCCTAAGTACAAGCGTGTTGACGGCGTCGGTAACGTGGATGCAATTACGGCTTCGGTGTTTGCTGCACTGACCTAACTCGCTTGGCAGGTGCCGAGGGCACCTGTTACGTCATGAAGAAATCTTCCAGACTGTAGACCGCAACTACGGATTTGCGCTTGATCGGTTTGATCAACACGCTTTGTCCGTCGGAATTGCCGTTCACCACTAAAAAGTCGCCGTTTCCGACACTATCGGGCAGCAACAAGCTGTGATGCACGAGGCTCCCGCCCTGCACCAGCATGTCGCCCGGTTTTGGTAAATCGCCCATCGAAAAGGCGCGTTTTCGGATGCCTACGGGCGGGCCACCAAATGGCCATTTGGTCGGCACGCCGCCTTTAATCCAGCACCAGGTGGCAAAAATACCGCACCAGTGCATGCCACCCTTATTCGGATCGGCTGGGTTGGGAATGCGCCAGTTATTACCGCGTACGCCGTTAAGGTTGGTAATTATTTGGACCTGGCCATTGATCTTGAGCTCGTTGGTCTGCCGCCAGAAGTTGGCGTTGACACCGATCACCGCCTCGTCGTAATACTGTTTCAGCCGTGGCCAGCCGAATCGGAAGCTACCGGGCACTTTGGTCGGCGTTTTGCCGAGCGCCGTAGGTTCGTTTGAGTCGAAGACGGCCGGCAATGACACAAAATCGCTGACGTTAGAAACAGGCAGCGCTTCGCCCAGCGCAACCCTTAGCACGGCTTCGCGAAACGGCTCGTCGCGCCAGCTGCCGAGCGTCCCCGGTGTGGTGCCGGGCGGAAGCAGAAATTTGGTCAAATCGTCAAGCATCGCCCAGCTTTGAGGTCCAATGACACCGTCAACCACGAGCTTCGCGTTTTTCTGAAATTCGATCACGCGAGCCGTCGTTTTGCGACCGAACACGCCGTCTTCAATCAGCCTCGCGAGCAAGGTTTGTGGGATCGTGTTGAGCAGTAATTGCATCGCTGCAACATCCGGTCCCACAGCCCCCTGTTTGAGTGTGCGCTTAGCCATATTTTCTTGCTTCTTGAGTTCGGTGGTGAACAGACGTAATGGCGAACCCACCCGCGACATCGTGCGCCAACATCGTTCGCAGCGACCCAATCAAAAGCCGCCGCCAGCCTGGTCCTCTATCAGTGCCCTTTTGGTGCGCGGACTCTCCAGCGATTTCAGCCACCAGCTCAGCGCCAGCCCCCGAGCAGCACGCGGCTGACTGCGCCACGCGTAATGCGTAATGCGTACTCGCCACACCGGTAACCCGCTGCTGCACTGTTTTCACCACTGATTTGCCGCTTGTGATATCCGGCCGCGCCAGATGAAGTGGCAAAAATTTCACACCCTAGATTGCGCAGTGGAGCACCAAGCTTGGCCTGCATCGTTGGGAAGGTGAATACATTCTGCCCCACGAATAGAGCGCGCTCAAACCCTAGCCCAATTACGTTGAATTAACGACTGCGACGACGCAATACTGTGCGATCAAGGTGCCTAAGAGGGGAACTGTGCTTTCGCCAAAACATGGTTTGGCGAAACGGCAAACTTGATACGTCAAACGACCGAGGACTACGTCGCAATGGATGGCATTGATTTCAGAGCCGGATAGGCAACTCTCAAGGGGAAACTATTGCCTCATTATTTCCATAGTTTGACTCTTTGATCGCGTGTCCGTTGTTCACAATGAAGTGAACAGCGAAAATTTTCTCGCCAGTCTTCACTCGATTTTCACCGTCGCTGAAGACGCAACGAATGCTTCGAGACGCGCCTGCAGCAAGCGCTGAGAACGTGGGTTGATGTTCGATAGTGTAGGCATCACCCGATGCTTTTTGCACGTTAGCAGCGCAATAGATATTGGTTGTGCCGGCGCCGATTGCGCCCAGATTTTGTATCTTGGCGTAGTAGACGACAGGACTGATAACACCCGACGCCACAATGGCGAGATCGGGCTGTAACTGAGCCGGCATTTTGCGAAGATCGGGCTTGGTGATCACTGCGACTGGAGGCTTGCTGACCGCCGTCGGCTGTGCGAGGACCGCTACGCAGTACACACTTGAAGCCAGGCAAAGAGAGATCGATAGACCTCCACAAATAGTCGTCCGAACAGAAGGCATGAGTATCTCCAAAATGGATTGGGTTAGCCAGATCAAGTGTCCGGCGTTAAGGCATAGACGTAACTGATTCGTCTTCGCGACACGTCACCTGGCTCGTACGTGCCGACCCGCCAATGTCGGGAAATACAACGAGATACGTCCATCCCGACAGGATCGACTTTTCAACGTGTTCAACCTGTCTTGGAGATAAATATGAATGCCCCCTTACCCAGCCATCTCTTTTTCAAATCCAGAACTCATGGGCTCAAGTGCGCCTCAGTTGCGCTGAGCGTTCTCAGCTTGCTGACAGCGGCAACGCCATCAGTTGCGGCGCCTCAGGCCGTTGAGTTAATACGCCTGAACTGCGACACAAGGCCGCAATTTCGCAGTGTTCACATCTATCAGGCGGGTTCCATCAAGTCCGGCGAAGGCGGCGACATTGACGGCTGCAAAGTAGAGGGACCGATTGGTGCATGTATGACCGAACCGTTCGAGGGCAGCAAGCCAATCAGCCTCAGGAATTCAAGTGTCCACAGTAGCGATACTCGCAGTGTCACGACCATGTGCCACACCGTGGCGGAATCCCAGCAAGCTCCGGGAGAGACAGTTCGCCTGTTCGGGGCGGGCATCAGTCGTCCGGCGGAGAGTGCGCCGATGATGAGCGCGGGTGGTCAAGGCAAGCGTCCCTCGATTGATTTTGTGTACAGCAACAGTAACGCGGAGCAGGCCAACCTGGTGGCTAACGATGGTCGCTGGCAAACGCAGGCACGACCGGGTGCCGTGTTCAAGACACTCGCGTCGGCAGACGCGTATCTGAAAAAAATCAGCATGCCGCTCGTCGAACCACCCAAGCGCATCACGCCACCCACGCCACCGACGCCGCAGAGCCCGCCCGGCGAGATCAAGGCGCAACTTATCAAGTACGGCTGCCACGAGACAGCTGTGGCGGGTGAGTATGTATGTACCAATAAGACAGGACTTGACGAATGCAAGCGCATCGGACTGCCAAGCAAAGTTGCCACCAAATGCGGTGCGAATATTGAGGCCGTGATTCCGGTGGACGTTGGTGGCTGTCAACACGCTCTCGGTCGCGCCACTGAGCACCTTTGCGCTACACAGGCAGCATTTGACGACTGCAAAGCCTCGGTTGACCAACAAAAATCGACCAAGTGCACAAAAGTCGGCACTGGCGAAATCTACACTTTCCATAAATCAAAGGTCGGCATCGTTGGATGCGATGACTACATCG
>JBDSYI010000321.1:0-19012 GCA_039925745.1 Casimicrobium sp.
CTCTCGCGCGGTCGCTACGACGTTGAGGTCGTCACGACGTTGACGCCGCTTGAGCGCAACCGTACTGGCGTAGCTATTGTGGTTAAAGAAGGCGAAGTTGCGAAGATTGAGGTGATCAACATTGTTGGTGCCCACGCAATTAGCGAGAAGACATTGCTCTCAGAAGTGCAGCTCTCCACTGGCGGCTGGCTGTCGTGGTACACCAAAGACAATCAATACTCGAAGCAAAAGCTGCAAGCCGATCTTGAGACGATCCGCAGCTATTACACCAATCGCGGTTACCTCGAATTCACCGTTGAATCGACTCAAATTTCGTTGTCCCCCGACAAAGAGAAGGTATTCGTAACGATCAACATCAACGAGGGCGCCCAGTTCAACGTGTCCACGGTCTCACTCTCTGGCGACTTGCTTGTGCCCGAAGCGGAGTTGCGCGCATTGATTCGCGTGCAACCCGGCGAAGTTTTTTCGCGCACCCGACTGGCTGACAGCGCCAAGGCGATTAGTGATCGTTTAGGACGGGAAGGTTATGCCTTTGCCAACGTTAATGCGGTCCCGGAGATTGATCGCGAGAAGCGCGTCGTCGCCTTTAACTTTGTTGTTGATCCAGGCCGTCGGGTTTACGTGCGCCGCATCAACGTGTCGGGCAACGCACAGTCGCGAGATGAAGTCATTCGGCGCGAGCTTCGCCAGCTTGAAGCGTCGTGGTACGACCAGAGCAAAATCCAGCGCTCCAAAGTGCGGCTCGATCGTCTCGGTTATTTCTCCGAAGTGACGCTTGACAATACTGCGGTAGCGGGCAGTAACGATCAGATCGATATTGACGTCGCCGTGGTTGAGAAGAACACCGGTAGCTTAAACGCTGGTGCCGGCTACTCGAGCGCGGACAAATTGGTGTTGACTGCATCGATCTCGCAAAACAACGTGTTGGGTACTGGAAATTCGCTGGCGTTGCAAGTCAACACCAGCCGTACCGCAAAGACCGCTGTCGTCTCGTATACCAACCCGTACTTCACTCCGGATGGCATCAGCCGCGGCATCGATTTATATCGCCGTACTTACGATCCGACAACGACCGGTGTTGGCAGTTATCAGCTCTCGACGTATGGTGCCGGCGTTCGCTTCGGAATTCCGATCAGCGAAACAGACAGCATTAGCGCTGGTTTTTCGGCTGAAAACTCAAACCTTCAGTTATATCCGGGCGTCAGCCCGCAGCGTTTCTACGATTACGCCAACGAATTTGGCTACAACACCAATACGTACAAAGCGACCACGGGCTGGGCGCGCGATTCTCGCGACAGCTTGATCTACCCGACGCGTGGCTGGCTGCAAAGCATCAGCGCTGAGGCGACGCTTCCCGTGACAAACGTGAAATATTTCAAGATCAATTATCAGGGACAAGCCTTCGTCCCGATCGTTGCTGATTTTGTGTACGGTTTGAACGTTGAACTCGGATTCGCCAATGGTTATGGTGGTCGCTCGTTGCCGTTCTTCCAGAATTATTACGGTGGTGGCGTGGGTTCGGTTCGTGGTTACGAAACCAATTCGCTCGGCCCGCGTGAGGCAGTGATTTCAGCGATTACTACGAATCCTGACGGCACGACCTCATCGACCACGTCCTATTCGGGCAATGCAACGGGCGGTCGACGCAAGTTCACGGTCAACAACGAAATATTATTCCCCTTCCCCGGCACCAAAAACGACAAATCGGTGCGCGGCAGTTTGTTCTTCGATGCGGGCCAGATTTATGACAAAGGCGAGCCGCTGCAAAAGGATAATGAGCGTATCCACTTGTCCACCGGTGTCGCCATCGCCTGGCAATCTCCGATCGGCGCACTAAAATTCAGCTATGCCATCCCTATTGGATCGAAACCGGGCGACAAACTGCAACGATTCCAGTTTCAGGTCGGAACGTTGTTCTAGCCTAACCCTGACCGGAACCCCGCTTTGAGAATGATATGTTGATTTCTGCCCTTAAGCACCGCGTTTTCGCTGTCGTAGCGCTTGCCGCGCTGACCTCGTGTACCGTCACATTTGCGCAATCGAGCGCAGCGGCGCAGCGCACCGGTGAATTAAAAATCGGTCTCGTGAACACGGAAAAACTGCTTCGTGAATCGGCACCGGCCCAGCGCGCGTTCAAAAAACTCGAACGAGAATTCGCCACGCGGCAGGCAGAAGTCGAACGTGTTGCCAAGCGGTTTCGCGATTCTTCGTCGGCCTTTGAGAAGGAGCAGCTAACCCTGTCGGATGCTGACCGGCGCACCAGGCAGCGCGACCTTGAAGTGCTTAATCGCGACTTGCAACGCGCGCAGCGCGAGCTGCGTGAAGACGAGAATCTTCGTCGCAATGAAGAGCTCGCGGGATTGCAGGAACGCTTGCAAAAGGCGATTCAACAAATCGCTGAGGCAGAGAAGTTCGATCTCATTCTGCAGGAAGCTGTCTACGTAAGCTCACGCATCGACATCACTGATCGCGTTCTGAAAGCCCTGGTCGACAAGTAGTCGTTGATGGGCCGAAGCGTTGCGCATCCGCTAACTGTTGGGGTACTGGCAAACGCGCTGAACGCCGAACTGCTCGGCGATCCTGACCGATTGATCACCAGCGTTTCCAGCCTCGATGCTGCAACTGATGGCGAACTTAGCTTTTTCGCCGATCGCAAGCACCGTGCAGCTGCCGTGCGAGCTGCTACCAGCATCTTGCTGGTGCGCGATGCAGATCGCGAAATTACCACCGGAATTCGACTGATTCATCCAGCGCCGCATTTGGCTTTTGCGCAGGCACTCGACTTGCTTTTCCCGGCCGATCCTTTGCTCGCTGGCGTGGCATCGCAGGCGGCGGTTGATTCGACTGCGCTGATCGCTGGCGCGAGACTTGATGCATTTGCTTTCGTTGGCGCACGATCTCGCATCGGTGCTGGCAGTCACATTCATCCCAACGCGACTGTTCATCATGACGTTGAAATCGGCGATGATTGCACCGTGCATTCCAGTGCAGTGATCTATCCGGGCGTGCGGTTGGGACACCGATGCATCGTTCACTCAGGCGCGGTAATCGGTGCCGACGGTTTCGGCTTTCAGCCAGGTAAAAACGGCTGGCGAAAAGTTGCGCAGGTGGGCGGCGTCAGCATTGGAGACGACGTAGAAATCGGGTCCAACACCACCATCGATCGTGGTGCGATCGATGACACTGTCATTGGCAACGGCGTAAAAATCGATAATCAGGTTCAGATCGCGCATAACTGTCACATCGGTGACAACACCGCGATTGCCGGGTGCGTCGGCATCGCGGGAAGCACGCGGATCGGGGCGCGCTGCATGCTGGGCGGCGCGGCGATGGTGGTGGGTCACCTGACGATCTGCGACGACGTGGTGGTGTCTGGCGGTACGCTGGTGGCGACCTCGATTGACAAGCCGGGTCAATACACCGGCGTTTTTCCGACCACGCCACACCGCGACTGGATGAAGATCGCTGCGACGCTGCGACGTTCGATCAAGTAGCTCAACCTGACAAAATTGCCCGCGCGCGTTTTTTGCGACAATGCAGGCTATGCCTGATAACTTGCCTGTTCCGCCGTTCGTTCTTGACATCGAAAAAATTGCAGCACTCTTGCCGCATCGATACCCTTTCCTGCTCATTGATCGTGTGCTCGAACTCGATGTCGGTGTGCGCATCAAAGCGCTGAAAAACGTCACCGCGAATGAGCCGTTTTTTAATGGACATTTCCCCGGAAAAAAAGTCATGCCCGGTGTCTTGATGATCGAATCATTGGCGCAGGCCGCCGCAGTTTTGGCATACACCTCGCAACCGAAAGATCCTTCCGGGCGCGAGCAAATCGTGTATCTCGCTGGCATTGACGAGGCACGCTTCAAAAAAATGGTGGTGCCTGGTGATCAGTTGATTCTTGAGGTGAGCGTCGAGAAGATCAAGCGAAACATCGGTAAATTTAAATGTCGCGCGACCGTTGATGGCGTGCTGGCTGTAGAGGCCACGCTGATGGCCGTATTGCAAGCTGGTTAGAGACGCGCGATGGCTCAAATTCACTCGCTCTCTGTTGTTCATCCGTCGGCACGTCTGGCCGAAGACGTTGAGGTTGGCCCGTTTTGTACCGTTGGCGCAGGCGTCGTCCTCGGCGCCAAATGCCAGCTCATATCGCATGTCGTAATTGACGGCGATACGCGCGTCGGCGCAAGCAATACGTTTTATCCATTTTGCTCAATTGGCCTGGCGTCGCAGGACAAGAAATACGCAAACGAATCCACACGCGTCGAAATCGGCGACGACAACGTGTTTCGCGAGAGTTGCACGGTGCATCGTGGAACGGCACAAGACAAGGGCGTGACGCTCGTCGGTTCGCGCGGATTGTTCATGGCCTACGCTCACGTTGCGCATGATTGTGTCGTGGGCGACGACGTGATTCTGGCCAATGCCGCGACGCTTGGGGGCCACGTTCGCGTCGGCGATTGGGCCATCATTGGAGGACTCGCGGGCGTGCATCAGTTTTGCCGCATCGGCGCGCATGCAATGGTGGGCGGTGCGTCGTGTGTGTTGCAGGACGTCGCGCCTTACGTGCTTGGGCAGGGTAATCCGTTTTCGCTGAGCACGGTCAACGCCGAAGGGCTGAAACGACGCGGTTTCACGCCGGAAATGATCGCTGCGGTTCGCAATGCCTACAAGACGGTATTCCGCAATAATTTGACGCTGAAAGACGCAATTGCCACGCTGATCGGCGAGCAGCAAACCCACAGCCCCGAGGTACAGACCGTCATCACGCCACTGCTGGATTTTCTGCAGTCACCCGGACGAGGGCTTGCGCGGTAACTGAAAAGTAGCGGTCATGTCTAAAAATTATTTATCGGGATGCAGTGTTAGGCGCAGGGCGCACAGCAACCGGAATGTACGCCCTGGTACATGAGGATTGCGAGCACCCTGCAACAACGCAATGCGCCCGAGAAATGATTTTTTAGACATGAGCAATGACTGATATTGTGATCGTCGCTGGGGAAACTTCCGGCGACCAACTGGCCGCGAATCTTGTGCAGCGCGTTTGTGCCCTTCGCCCCGACATCAATTTTCACGGCATTGCAGGTCCCAATATGCGTGCCGCGGGGGTGTCGACGTGGATCGATTCTGAGACGCTCGCGGTGCGCGGATACGCCGAGGTCATCTCCGCGCTGCCGAGGATTTTGCGCGCTAAGCGCGAGCTGATCGCTAAGACTCAAGCCTTAAAACCGGCGCTCTTTATTGGCGTTGATGCGCCCGATTTCAATTTGCGTGTTGAGCGTGAACTGAAGTCCCAAGGTGTGCGCACGATGCATTACGTTTGCCCATCCTTCTGGGCGTGGCGGCCCGAACGGGCGGCGCGTTTCAAGGACTCGGCGGACCATGTGCTGTGTCTGTTTCCGTTCGAACCAAAGCTGCTCGGTGAGCATTCGGTAGCGGCGACGTTTGTCGGGCATCCGCTCGCGAGTGCGCCGCTGCGCACGGCCGATCGCGGGCGTTTGCGTCGCAAACTCGAACATGGCGGCGAAGCTCCCAATGCGCCGCTGATCGCCGTGTTGCCGGGCTCACGCGTGAGTGAAATTGAGTTGCATAGCGACCTGTTCATCGACGTGATGGCGCGGCTCGCCGAGCGCTTTCCAAAGTGCCATTTTGTTGTCCCACTGGTGACGCGAGACACGCGAGATCAATTCGAAGTCGCATTGTGGCGACGCGCCGAAGCGATCGTACCGCGCGTTCGACTGTTGTTCGGGCATGCTGATTTTGCGCTGCGCTCGGCGGATGTGGCTTTAGTCGCGTCGGGCACCGCCACGCTGGAGGCCGCGATGCTCGGCTGTCCGCAGGTTGTAAGCTACCGTGTAACGGGATTGACCGCCGCGATCGTGATGCGCAAACTCAACAGCAAATTCGTATCGCTACCGAACATCATCGCGGGCGATTGGTGCGTACCGGAACTCTTGCAGGACGCGGCGACGCCAGAGGCGTTAACCAGCGCGCTTGGTTCGTTAATCGAGCAGGGCCGATTGAGGGAGCAAATGCAGGTGGCCTACGCGACGATGGGCGAGGCGCTGCGTGCACCGGCGAATGGCGGCCATGATGCGCTCGCGATGGCGGTTCTCTCGCAATTGCGGAATTAGCCTCCGTGTATTGTTGCGGTATCGACGAAGCTGGCCGTGGACCGCTTGCAGGGCCTGTCTATGCCGCCGCCGTGGTGTTGGGCGCAAACGGCGAGCGGATTGTAGGGATTGACGACTCGAAGCGTCTGACGGCCGTTAAACGAGACCGTGTGGCATTGGAGATAAAAGCGCACGCTGTGGCGTGGGCGATTGCCTCGGCCACTGCCGAAGAGGTCGATCAACTGAATATTTTGCAGGCGACGATGCTCGCAATGTTTCGCGCCGTCAGCCAACTACCGGAAAGTCTTATGGGTCGAATCGTGATCGACGGCACCCAGATTCCCAGAGACCTGAAACGGTGGGCGAGTAAGCGCGGATTTGTTGTAGTTGCGCAGCCGCGTGCCGACGCCGACGTGCGTGAAGTGGGAGCCGCGTCAATTTTGGCGAAGACAGCGCGTGACGCCTATATGCTCGAAGTTCACACCCGCTTCCCTGAGTACAACTTCGCAACGCATAAAGGCTACGGCACCGCGGTTCATATGGCCGCCCTCGCCGAACACGGCCCGTGCATCGAACACCGAAGAAGCTTTGCACCCGTCGCGCAGTGGAAATTGCTGTAACAGCTTTTGGCTGAAAGCACGATATAATGGGGGCTGCCTGCCGATTTTTCTATTTGTCGATAATTGACACTTATGGCATCTAGCCCCTATGTGGTAATCATTTCAACAAAAAGCTGATAGACATAGTTCGTCGTACAGATTGCTATTGTGCAGGGTCGCATGGGAATTCGTCGCGGTACTCGCCGCGCTGTGTTGGTGCCCATTCACCAATGAATGAGCGCTCCCGCGCCACCAAACATACCGCCGCCAACGACGATCATCGCGATGCCGGTCGGAATGAGCGTGCTTAAAGCCCACAGAGCGCGGACTTTGTCGAATCCCTCACTGCCATCCGACCGATTGCGAGCGGCTGGCTTTCGTGCATTGCCAGGTCGCATCGACGGCGGGGTCCAGACGATGAAGACGGCGAAGGCGCCCAGGAAAGTAAACAAGATGCGATGGCCGATGCCGATACTGCTCACCGCTCGCAGCCAGCGTTCGATGAGTTTGGGCTCTGCGCCACCCAACCTCTGCGCCCAGCGTGTAACCACGTCGGCGCCCATCACTCGCTGGTGCAACTGTTCGATCATCGATTTCAACGTCGCGTCGATACCGCCGAAGTAGTCACCACGCGCCAGCGCCGGGCTGAGGTGAGTTTCAAGCAAGCGCCTGACCTCGACATCCGGCAGCGCGCCCTCCAGCCCGTAGCCAACTTCAAGGCGTGCAGCACGCTCCGCGATAAAGATGAACAGTATCGCGCCATTATCAAGATCGGGCCTACCTAACGGCATCCGCTCAGCCGCCCGAATCGTGAATTCGTCGATGGAACCGCTCGGCACGCTAGGGTAGATCGCCACGGCAATCTGCGTCGTCGTCGCCCGTTCAAAGTCTTTCAATTCGCGATCGAGTCTCGCTACTTCGTCGCGGCTCAACACATTTGCGCGGTCGCTGACGTAGCCATTGAGCGCATGGCTGGCTGCGATTTCGGTCGGCGTCAGGAGCGCGCGCTCGAGTGTGTTGATGCCAGCCCAAAAGAGCGTGAACCCCAAAAGAATGTAGACGAAAGGTGGTACTTCGCCTCGGTCGATCCCACTTTCCGTCGATGTCATGGAGTCCGCTACGGGATCTCTGCCAAACCAGACGAAACCCAACGCCGTCAATGCCACCGCCGCCAGCCAAAGCCAGTAAGCGGGTAGCGATCGAAGATCGGGGACGAGCAAACCGGGCGCGATGGCAATCGCGAGCGCACCGAACGACACCCCTCGCCACGCCTGCGACACGCGACGCGCGTCGGGCAAATAAGCCGAATACAAAAGCAGGATGTTCGCAAACAGCGCGAGACACAGCACTGTTGACTGAGCGGATCCGAGACGGTCAGCATCGCCCGGAAGCGCGCCGTCCCACGCCAATGCTCTATGCACTACATGCACGGCTGAAAGCGTGAATGATCCCGAGTCTGAGGCACCACGCACGGGAATCACGAGGCTCGCCAAAAGTAGTAGCCAAGCGATTCGGAAGAGCCGAGGTCGAGTCCCCCAATTAGCGCCAGTGGACGAGTCTGTCATGCTGATTCCTGTTGCACGATGCCTCCGTGAACCGAACTGAAGCTGTTATTGAGCCAAGACGATTTAATTTCGCGTGTGTAGCGCTTCGAACGCATAACGCGTCAAGCTTGCTGAGACCCGTGAAGGCTAGCCAGCCTGCGCGAACCTGTCAACGGCTAGATCCATACGCGCAATTTTTGTTATCAGCTTTTTCTTGAAATGACCTGTGCGCTGAGGCTGAGCATTCATTATGATACTTATCGACTTATAGGATAAATAAAGCTTAACCCCCATTAAATATAGGTTTAACGGAAAAGTTGTTCAATTTTTTGGGCTTGGCGGCAGCTTCATTGCTCACTGCGAGGCGGCTTCGGTCAGCGCGATTAGGGGCGGCGCACGGTATCGCCGCTCGCGAGGGTAACACTATGGTTTTGGCACCAGCGCCAGCGTCACGGTCAAGCTGACTAGCGCGACCAGACTCGACAGCGCGGTGGCGGCCGTCACCAGGCTTTCGTTGGCGTTGTAGCGTTGCGCGAACAGGAATACGTTTGCACCCATCGGCAGGGCGGCACAGGTGACGGCGACAGCGATGGCGAGCGGCGACAGGCCGAGTCCCCAGGTGACGGCGAATATCAGCAGCGGATGAAGCAGGTTTTTGGCCACGGTCAGGGCCAGCGCACCGCTCCAGTGCTCGGACAACTTCATGTTCGAGAGCTGCGCGCCCATGAGTACGAGCATCATCGGGCCTGCGGCGGACGCGAGAAAGCCGAGCGGCTGATCAGCCCAGGAGGGCAGTGGCCAGCCGGCAAAGCTCCACGCCAAGCCGATGATGATGGGCAGAATCACCGGATGAATGACCGACGCTTTGACGACGTGAAAGAGGCTCTTCGCTATGCCTGATTTCTGCTTTGAGCCATGGACACGGGCGCGTGAAACTTCGACCCAAATGGTGGCTGCCGTCAGCAAAATCAGGGAGTGCAGCGCGATGATTGATAGATGCAGTTTTAGGCCATCGTCGCCGAACGCGAGTTTCTGGATCGGGATCCCAAGCTGAACGCTGTTTGAGAACACGGCTCCCAGTCCGAGCACAACAGCGCCGTCGACAGTCTGACCGTGACGATGACGGTAGTACAACGCTACCAGTGCAAACCAGGCGAGCGACACGCCGAAATACGCCGCGAGTAAAGTGAGATCGGAGCCCGCAAAGCTCGAAGTCGCCATCGAGCGAAACAGCAGACACGGCAGGAAGAGGTTGAACACCAATTCGGACAGGGCTTTGATTCCCGCTGCGTCAAGAATCCGTCGGCCAGCATAGAAGCCTGCAACGACGATTATCGCGGCCGGGAGGATGACCGAAACCGTCGCGAACACGCGCCTAAACCCCGGTGTCGTTGCGCGGTGCGCTCACCAGCAGTTTGTCGACGCGCTTGCCGTCCATGTCTAGCACTTCGAGCGAGTATTCGGCGTGCGTCACGCGATCCGTCGTGGCCGCAATGCGCCCGAGTTCGGCCATCACGAAGCCGCCTAGCGTTCGATAATCACCGCTCACTTCGCCGGGGAATTTCGGCGCGTCGGGGAATACTTCGCGGAAGCGATCGAGCGTCATGGCGCCGTCGACTAACCAGGTGCCATCAACGCGTTGCACTGCGTCGGAGTTCGCTGCTTCGCCCTCGTCACCGAGATCGCCAACGATGGCTTCGAGCACGTCGGTTAGGGTGATGAGCCCGAGCACCTCACCGTATTCGTCGACCACGAACGCCATCGAATCGTGGGTGCGTTTGAACGTCTCCAGCACTTCCAGAACGGTCACGGTTTCTGGCACGAACGCGGGCTCTTTGCGCACCCGTTCCGGCATCAGTTTGCCGCTTTTCAAATAGTGCGCCAACAGGTCGCCAGAGTCGATCACGCCGATCACATTTGACACGTCGTTTTTCACCACCGGATAGCGGGTAAAGTCGCTCTGCTTCAGCAGTTCGAGCGTCACGCTCGGATCGGTTTCGGTATCGATCACCACCATATCAGCGCGCGGCGTCATGATGCGATCGACGGTGTAATCATCGAGATTGAACACGCGGGAAACGATGTGGCTTTCGCCGTGCTCGAACACGCCGGCGCTCGCGCCCTGACGCATGAGGCCCTTAATTTCTTCCTCGGTGATCGGCGGTTCGCCTGCTGTGTTGCGTCCAAATGGCTTCACCAGCGCATCGGTCGTCCACGCGAGCATGCGCACGAGTGGTTTGGCAGCGCTGGCTAGCCATTGCATCGGGCGCGCTGCGACGCGGGCGATAGTCTCGGGGTAGAGCAGTCCGATGCGTTTGGGCACCAATTCGCCGAAAATGAGCGAAACGATGCCAATGACCGCGATAACCACTGTCGTGGCGGCTTGTTTGCCGTAGGCCGCGCCCCAGGACCATTGGCTGAACCAGTGCTCGAGCGGAGTGGTGAATGCGCTTTCGCCGAAAGCACCCATCGCCAGCGTGACCAACGTGATGCCGGTTTGTACCGTGGAGAGCAGGCGCGTGGGCTCCGAGCCGAGCATCAGAGCGGCCTGGGCCCCCTTATCGCCCTGCAGAGCGAATTGCTCAAGGCGAATTTTTCGGGCAGACACGAGCGCGATTTCGCTCATGGCAAACAGGCCATTGAGAACAATGAGCCCAATCAGTAAAAGTACGTCCAAGTAGGGGGATCGATGGTCGCTGTGGCGCATCGGATAGCAAAGCAAACGCTACTATACCCGACGGTTTCGTTAGTGTCCCCGCCAATTTATGTCAGCGTTGCAATTAAAGTCCAAGCTTCCCCGTGTCGGCACCACCGTGTTTTCGGTCATGTCGGCGTTGGCGACCCAGCACAATTCGATCAATCTCGGACAGGGTTTTCCGGACTTTGAGTGCGATCCGCGCCTGATTGATGCGGTATCCGCGGCGATGCGCGAGGGACATAACCAGTATCCCCTGATGACGGGCGTGCCCCTGCTGCGGGAGCGCGTCGCGCAAAAAATGGAGGCGATTCACCGCGTGCGCTACGACCCGCAGACCGAGGTGACGATCACTTCAGGCGCAACGCAGGGCATTCTGTCGGCGATTCTGGCCGTGGTGCGGTCAGGTGACGAGGTGATCGTGCTGGAACCCTGCTACGACAGCTATAGCCCGAATATTGAGTTGGCGGGCGGCGTGCCCGTGCCTGTGCGCCTGAAGGCCGAAAGCTTTGATGTGGATTGGGACGCGCTTTCAGCGGCAATTACCGACCAGACTCGCGCGATCATCGTCAACAGCCCGCACAATCCGAGCGGTCGGGTGTGGACAGCCCGCGATTGGGATCATCTCGCGGAACTGATTGCTAACCGCGAGATTTGGGTGATTTCGGACGAGGTGTACGAACACATGGTGTTCGACGGGCAGGATCACGTCAGCGCTGCCCGCCACCCGCTGATTCGTGATCGCGCCTTTGTGATTTCATCGTTTGGCAAAACGTTTCACGTCACGGGATGGAAGATTGGCACTGTCTGCGCGCCGGCAGCGTTGACGACGGAGTTTCGCAAGGTGCATCAATACACGGTGTTTACCGCCAACAGCGCCATGCAGCACGGGATTGCGACCTATATGGCCGATGCTGGGCCGTATATGACCTTGTCCACGTTTTATCAATGCAAACGGGATCGTTTTGCTGCCGGGCTCAAAGGTACGTCGCTTCAGTTGTTGCCATGCGAGGGCAGCTATTTTCAGTGCGTGAGTTATGCGAATGTGCCCGGGCTGCGTGATTTCAGCGAACGCGAATGCTGCGAATGGCTGACCCGTGAAATAGGTGTGACGCCGATTCCGGTGTCAGCGTTTTACTCCTCGCCCGCCGAGCAGAAAATCATTCGCTTTTGCTTCGCCAAGCGGGATGAAACGCTGGATGGCGCGCTTTCGCGGCTGGCGCAGCTGGGTTCGGCGAGGACAGGGGCTTAACGTGGACCGGATACACTCACTTATTCACTTGGCAGACGGTTAAAAAAAGTAATGAGAGCGCAGAGCGTAATGCAGTTTTATTCTGGCCGCGTGGCCATTTCAGCTTTGGCGGTCGTAGGCGCGTTCGCGCTCGCGGGCTGCGGTGGGTCAAATTCCACCACGGCGCCGGTAACGACCACCGCGCTGGCGGCGGGGCCCGCTAGCTTTTCGGCGTTTGGCAATACTGTCAATGTGATCGCCATCACCGGCGGCACCGGCCCTTACAGCGTCCGGTCCAGTGATGCCAATACCATCACCGTTCCTTCGCAGGTGACGGGCGCAACGCTATCGATTACGCCGAAAAATGTTTTGGCCAACACCACGGTGACGTTGACCTTCACCGATAAAGTGGGCGCGACGTCGGCGGTGACAGTGACCGTGGTTCCTGCCACCATCACGACGACCGTCATGACAGTCACCAACGCCGCTGGCTCGAAATGTGCCGCTGAAAATAACCCCGCCAACACGGTTGCAACACTTTGCGCTGGTGAAACTGGAAGCGCTTCAATCATGTTGAAGGACGCCAACGGTGCAGTGCTGGCCAATCGCGACGTGCTATTCGAAGTGTTGACGTTTGGTGGAACGGTCGCGCCGAAACCCGATAGCTCGGTGTTTGCGCGCCTTGCGACGGTGACCACTGACGCGACGGGCAAAGCAACGGTGGCATTGAAAGCTGACGTTGAGGCGACCTCCGAGGCTTCATTCTTGCGCGCCACCGACGTCACCAGCACTCATCGCATCGATAGCTGGTTCAATGTGTTGAAACAAACCGGCGGCGTTTCCGACTTGAGTGTCATTCCATCTACCGGGGGTTTCACCGCGTATTACACCAACGAGTGCCCGCTGGTTCGGCGCGAATATGGAATTAGCGGCGGCAAGGCTCCGTATGCGGTGACCTTGCCCGCTGCCAATACCCTGGTGTTGAATGATGGCTCAGGTGCGGCAGCAGCCGGCGCGGGCATCATCGTTGCCAGGGCGGGTGCGCGATTTACGGTGCAAAGTGCCGCGGCCACGACTTGCGTGACTGCAAGCACTGCGATCACCGTGACTGATGCGCTGGGCGTGGTTACCACCCCTACTTTCAGCATTACGGCTGGCGCCGCGACCCGTCCCGCAGCAACAACCGATTTGACGTTGTCGCCCCCTAATATTTCGATGTCGGCTGATCTGATCAGCACCTACTGCACGAGCAGCAACACTCGCTATGCCATCACCGGTGGCACGGGGCCTTATCTGGTGTCTACGTCGATTCCGCAGATTTCTGCAACAGTCGACAGCACCAATGCCGTTGACGTGAGTTTCACATCCGACAGCAAGTGGCGGATGCTGAAAGGGCAGAGCGCCACGATACTGGTTCTGGATGCTGCCGGCAAAGTGGTTACTGCGACGCTGGCGTGCAACTAACTGACCGTTAAACAAAAGACGGGCGGTTTGACTGCGGACATTGTTGGTCCGACTATTCATATAAAAAAGCGGGCACTGCCCGCTTTTTTTGTTCTGTATTTGCGGGGCCTAGTGTTTCGGCTCCGTAATGAAGCCGATTTTCTTGATACCCGCCTGTTGCGCGGCAGCCATCGCTTCTGCGACCCGTTCATAGCGAACGGCCCTGTCACCGCGAATGTGCAAATCAGGTTGCGGGTTTGTCGCCGCTCCTTTGTTCAGTAGCGCTGGCAGCGCCGCGTCTTCAATCTGCTGTTCGTTCCAGAAGTACGCCCCGTCGGCATTGACCGATAACCGAATCGTCTCCGCCTTCGCGCTTTGCGCTACGTTGGTGGCGCGCGGCAGATCAATGTTCACTGCGTGCTTCATCACGGGCACCGTGATGATGAAAATGATCAGTAGCACCAGCATGACGTCGACCAGTGGCGTCATGTTGATCTCGTTCATAACGTCGTCAATCTCTTCCGTGGTTCCAAAGGCCATGATGACGTCTTAGGCTTTGTTCATGACGACGACGGTGGCGGCAGCTCTTCTCGGTTGTTGCACGCGCGCTCCGGTCACGAAATGGGCATGTAAGTCATGGGCAAAGCTGCTGAGTTTGCCGAGGATTGATTTGTTACCGCGTACCAGGGTGTTGTAGCCAAGCACAGCAGGAATCGCCACGGCGAGACCGAGCGCCGTCATGACCAGCGCTTCGCCGATCGGCCCGGCCACCTTGTCAATGGTGGCCTGACCGCTGGTGCCGATGGACAAGAGCGCATGGTAGATGCCCCAGACGGTGCCAAACAGGCCGACAAAAGGCGCAGTGGAGCCCACTGAAGCAAGGACTGCCAAACCCGATTGCAACCTGGCGGTGAACTCGTCGAGGGTGTTTTTCAGGCAACGGGTAACCCAGTCTGACAAATCGAGCGTGTCGTGCAGTTGCGGTTTCGTGTTGCGATGATGCGCCGTTGCCTCACGACCTTCGAGGGCTAACGCACGCAACGGATTGTCGCTTTTCACACCGAGCGCTTCGACGCCGGTTGCGAAGTCCGCGCTGTGCCAGAACGCACTTGCATGCTTCACGATTGTTTCGTAGCGCATGATGTTGAGCGCTTTGGTGATGATGACGATCCACGACGCGAGCGACATCGCGAGCAGCAAGATCGCCACAAAACGCGTTACAAAGTCGCCCTGCGTCCACAGATTGATAAGGCCGAACTGCGATTCCATACAAGTTACTCCAGAACAAAATTAATTGGCACGTTGAACCACATCGTCTCCGCCACCCCGGCGCGTTTGCCGGGCACGTAGCGCCACTTCATGACCGTGGTTGCGGCCGACTGATCAAGTCGATCAAAACCGCTTGATTTACGGATCTCGGCTTTTTGAGGAAGTCCATCGGCACCGATCAGAACGCGCATGATCACGCTGCCCTGTTCGTTGAGTCTTTTGCTCATCGACGGATACGGCGGCTTCGGGTTTTGCAGGTAATCCGCATCACTCGAGGGCTGCTCTACTCGAGGTGGAGCAGGGGGAGCGGGCGGTAGCGCAGCGGGCGCAGGTGGCGCGGGTGCGATGGGTGCGGCGATCGGCGGCAACGGTGCTGGTGGTTCAATCACACCGACGGGCGCGTTGGGGCTGGGCGTTGGATCATCGATTGCTTGTGGCGGCGGCGTAGGTGCCGTGGTGGCTGCTTTGAGTTGCGGCTTCGGCTCTGGCGAAGGCGACGGTGGAGGTTCGTTTTTTGGGCGCGGTGGCTCGCTGAATTCTGCGAGCATTTCAACGGGCACGACGAGCTCGACCGCGCGGTGCAAGAGTCCTGTTTGTAGCAGCCACAGCGCCAACACATGGAAGGCGATGACCGACACCGTAACCATCACGTTACGGCTCAGCATCGGCGACGATGAGTCTTCAAATGCGCTCATGGGCTCAGGTATCTGCCCACATGCGCAGCAGGTTGTGATACGTGCCGGTCAACGCAACCGTTGACTCGTTGTCGCCCTGCGAGCTGCGCATACTCATGATCGTGTTGTCGAGGTCGAACAGAATGCGCCGCTGCTCGTCGCTACGCACCATGCTCTCGATCCAGAAAAAGCAGGCTAGCCGATGCCCGCGAGTCACCGGCATGACCTGATGCAGTGTGGTGCCGGGATAAATGACTGCGCCGCCCGCTTTGAGCTTGATGCTGCGCGAGCCACCCGTATCCTGAATAACCAGTTCACCGCCATCGTATTCGGAAGGCTCGGCGAGAAACAGCGTGCACGAGATGTCTGTGCGAACTTTGACGCAAGCGTCAGGTGCAAAGCGAATGGCGTTGTCGACATGGTTGCCAAACGAGTTCTCGCTGCCGCCGTAGCGATTGACGCGCGGCGGATAGACCCGCTTGGGAAGCGTTGCCGAGAAGAACGCCGGATTACGATCCAGTGCTTGCAACACCAGACTGCGGATCGCGCGCCCGGTGTCACTTTCATGCAGAAGTTGCTGGTTGTTCTTAATGGCGGCGGCTTGTTTGCCTGCGCTGTCACGACCCGCTTTCCAGTCGGTTTCGGACTCACCAGCGAGCAGGGCACGCGCCTGCGATAGCTCGTCGGCGTTGAGTACATTGGCGATGGTTAGAAGCATGGCGGCCGCTTTGCTTTGTGTGTGTTTCTGGGAGGCGTTGGCTGCACGCCCTACGCCGCGTTCTAAAACTTCGCGCTAAAGTTGAGTTGATAAATACGTCCGGCACCGGGGATGTAGTGCCCTGTGTAGAGCGCATCTGCGTAGCGTTTGTTGGCGACGTTGCTGACGTTTAACTTGAATTTGTAGTCGTCGCTGTACGCGTATTCGGCCAGCAAATCAGCTGTAACAAAACTCGGCGCGGCCCAACCCGGATTTCGGTTTGGTGTTTGCTCACTACGGAAATTCAGACCACCTCCGACACGAATCTTCGGTGTGACCTGATACGTTGTCCACACCGTGCCGCTGTGCCTGGGCGACAGCGATGAGCGGGTCCCCGCCCCCTCTGCGACGCCATCGATTGAGCCTGGCGCGCCGATGTCGATTTTGGCGATTGGGGTAAAGGCGTAGGAGCCGTAAACCTCCCAGTGTTGCGTGACGCGCCCCGTGACGTCAAGCTCGAAGCCCGCAGTATGTCGTTTACCCGACAGTAGATTGGCGACGGCAGCGGAATCCGGGTCACGGTTTCGCTCGTTGTTCTTGACCGAATAGAAGAACGCGAAACGTGCGGTGACCTGCTTGTTGTCTGTGTCGAGTTTGCCGCCGAGTTCGTAGTTGATGCTGCTTTCTGGCGGCGTATTGACCGTCTGCGCGTCATATTGGTACGTATCGCCTGAGGTGTTGAACGATGTGCCGTATGAGAAGTGATAGCTCTGCGTCGCCGATGGCTGGAACAAGATGCCAAAGCGCTTGCTCCACAGCGCATCACTGCGCTCGCGCACAATCGCTGCGGATTGCCAGTACCTTCCGCTGAAATGATCGTGACGTAAGCCAAGCAAAACTTTCCAGGCGGGTGCGACCTCGATCAAGTCCTGCGCGTAGATTCCCAATGCTTCGGCCTTGAAAGACCGCCCAACTGACAACACGCGCAACGATTCATCGACACCCGTATCGTCGTCTGGCGTGCCGACGCGCGTGCGCGGTTTCGTGAGCGCAACCGCCGAACCCGAAGGCGTCGTTGCGGTGTAGTTTTTGAACCGTTCGTTAGCAAAATCAACGCCCATGAGCACTGCGTTTTTCATACCAAGTGCGGCAAACTTTGTGCTCAGGTCGCTCTGTGCATACAACGTGTCCATCTGCTGGATTTTGTTGTTGGTGCCACGGTAAAGTACGGTGTCGTCGGTGATGTTGTCTGCAAAAATTGCAGCCGGATTGGCTGGAGTTCCCGTGGTGCCAGAAAATCTGATTGTGCTGGCGCGCTGATCTCGGTTGTAGTGGCCAGGGCGGATGACAGTCTTCAACTCGGTATCGCTGTCGAAGCGATGGGTGTGACTGAGCGTGACGTAATCGGCCGAGCCGTGGTTGTAGTCGCTGTTAGCGCCGTAATAGCGACTTGGGTCTACGTGGAGGAGATCTGTTTGCGCAATTTCGGCGGGTGCGGCTACCGCGCCAGCGGGGCGCACTTTGACCCACGGAATGCCGTAGTTCATGCCATTTTCATTGTCGATGGCGTACACACCTAGCAGGAACTCATCCCGCTCGCCGATGCCCCAGCGAAACGCTGCAGCAACGCCGGTTTTGTTAACGCGGCTGCCGCTGCCGTTGTTGTCGGCTTGCGTGCCCATCAGGGTGATGCGAACCGCCGACGACTCGCCAGTTTTGGCATTAATGTCGCCAACGACGCGGCCATGGTTGTGGTTGCCGATGGTCAGCGAAATACTTTTTTCATCGACTAGTCGAGGCACCTTGTTGACCTGATTGACGACGCCGCCGGTCGAGCCACGACCAAACAACATCGACGCCGATCCGCGCAACAATTCAATGCGATCATTGTTGAACGTGTCACGATCGTAGAAGGCGGGATCGCGAATGCCGTCAACAAATATGTCGCCCGTCGCGGCGAGAGAAAAGCCTCGCAAGCGAATGTCCTCTTCGCCGCCTTCCGCCGCTAAAAATGTCACGCCAGCCGCGCTGTGTAGCGCTTCTTTCAGCGTGTCGATGTTGCGATCAGTGATTAACTTTTCGGTGATGATGGTCACTGATTGCGGCACATCGCGCAGATCCTGATTGCCCTTGCCAATGCTCGTTGTCGTGGCGCGTAGCGAATCGCGACCCTCGGCGACTTCAGCCTTTTCTTTGACGGTAACGGCGTTGAGCGTTTTGCCGTCTTTTGCTTCGGACGTCGGTGCGATGGGCGAAGTGGTTGCAGCGGGTGACGTTTGTGCCCAGCCATTCATTGACACCGCGAGCATCAGCGCGGCAACAGGCAACAACGCTATGCCGTGGCCGGGTTGGCTTGCGTCGTCGGGAGAGAGTGGTCGCGCCGGGCGTAAGTTGTCAGCGGCTGAGCGCTGCGAATAGTGTCTCAAGAAAATTCTCCAGTCATTGCCCGCTCAACAAGAGCAGGGCGGGTTTAACAACTGACTGGCTATGACTGTGCCCCAAACACTCAGTAGAGCGCAGTCGGGACATCACGAATTGGCTTGTCGTTAATTACTAATAAAAATTGTATACGAAATGCGAATGTTTCTTATTAACTTTAACGGACATAAAAAAAGCCACCGACAGGTGGCTTTTTTCTCACTACGCACAATTTGCCAGCAAATTGTGCGTTTAGTGCGCCGAGCTTACGAGATTAACCGGCTTTCTTGGCCCACGCGCTGCACCAGCCTTTGCCTGCGACCTGCTTGCCA
>JBDSYI010000322.1:0-1813 GCA_039925745.1 Casimicrobium sp.
GGAACGAGCCGGATGAGCGTGAACACGATGATCGCGACAATGATCATCACCGGTATCGTGGCGATGATTCGCTTCAGTAGAAAATTTCCCATGTTGTCAACGATACCTTACGCTGAGCAACGCCGAAGCATTTCCGCGAAAATACTGTACTTCCTCTATTCGCACTGAACGCTCATGAACGCAACCCCAACTCTGCCCGTCACCATGCAATTCGTCGATCACGGCGCGGGTGGCCCTGCGGACTGCATGCATATCAACCACGGGCCATTACCGGTTGTCGGTGACGATGAAGTGTTGATTCACGTTGCGGCGGCAGGCGTTAACCGGCCCGACATTGCCCAGCGCTCGGGCTCGTATCCTGCGCCCGCCGACGCGTCGCAAGTGATGGGCCTTGAAGTCGCAGGCAAGATAGTTGCCGTAGGTAGCAGTGTCACCCGCTGGAAGCTGGGCGACGCTGTTTGCGCGCTGACGCCAGGCGGTGGCTACGCCGAATATTGCAAGACGCCGGCTGCACATTGCCTGCCGATTCCTGCCGGTCTATCGATGCTGGAGGCTGCGGCGTTGTGCGAAACGTTCTTCACCGTGTGGGCCAACGTGTTTGATCGCGCTCATTTAACTGCGGGCGAAACGCTGTTAGTTCACGGCGGGTCAAGCGGCATTGGCTCCACCGCGATTCAACTGGCGAAGGCGTTCGGCGCCAGCAAAGTCATCGTCACTTGCGGCAATCAGGCAAAGATTGACTACGCGCTAAAACTCGGCGCCGATGTCGGCATCGATTACAAAACTGAGGACTTCGTTGAAGCGACCAAAGCCGCGACTGAGGGCCGCGGTGCCGACGTGATTCTCGACATGGTCGGCGCGCCGTATTTCCAGAAAAACCTCGCCGCCGCAGCGCTTGAAGGCCGTATCTCACAAATCGCGTTTCAGCACGGCGTGAACGCCGATGTAAACATGCGGCCGCTCATGATGAAGCGGTTGACGTGGACGGGCTCGACGCTGCGCGCCCGACCGCCGGCGGCGAAGGCAGCCATTGCTGCGTCGCTCGAAGCTCAGGTGTGGCCGAAATTTGCCCAAAACGCCGACGCATTACGCCCCAACATACACGCCACGTTCGCACTGTCCGAAGTCATCAAAGCGCACCAAATGATGGAATCTGGCACCCATTTCGGAAAGATCGTATTGAATATTCAGGCGTAACAGCATTTACGCTAAATGACGTCGATATGGGGGCTACCGACGATAAATGACGGTAGTCGATATCGTCATAAATTAGCCCGCAGCCCTTGATTGAACGTGCTTTAAAGAAAAAGCTGTGCTAGTTCGGCGGCTGAATTTCCGCCGGGTAATTGCCGTAAGAAGCGCACAGAACTGTCGCTGTGTGTTGCGTCAATACCTGTTGCCAGCGAGCAACATTTTGCACGCTTATAGCCCGTATGCCTGCGGTTTGCCCGACGTCCAGTCTGTGCGGTGCTTAAATATTTCAAAGACGTGACGCGTGATTTTTATAGACGTTCCGGAATAAATTTAACTCCCACTGCCAATCAATTTCTGAGGGTTCAAAAATGAAAAGAAGTATCGTCGCAGCCGCCGTCAGTGCTGTACTCGCCACTGGGGCTTTCGCGCAGAACGTCACGCTTGCGGGCCTCGTCGACGTATTTGCAGGCTCCATCCAGTATTCGGGCGACAAACGTACGTCCAAAGTTGATCCAAACGGAATGACCACCTCCTGGTGGGGTGTAACGGGTTCTGAGGACCTGGGTGGCGGCTTGAAAGCCGAGTTCAAAATTTCGTCGTTCTTCCGCCCAGACACGGG
>JBDSYI010000323.1:0-32164 GCA_039925745.1 Casimicrobium sp.
GGCCAACAGCCCCGCCGCGCTGGAGGGCTACCTTGGCATGTCCGGCGCGCTGGCCAAAGGCACACTGTCAGCGCAAACCCAGGAGCGGATCGCGCTCGCGGTCGCTCAGATCAACGGCTGCGGCTATTGCGTGGCCGCGCACACGTATTTGGGCAAAAATCTTGCGAAGCTCGACGACGCCGAGATCGCAGCTAACCGTCGCGGTGGTTCCCGCGACACGAAGGCCGACGCCGCCGTCCGATTTGCGGCAAAGGTGGCCCGTGAGCGCGGTCATGTCGTTGACGACGACGTGCAGGCGGTGCGCATGGCAGGATACGACGATGCCCAGATCATCGAGATCGTTCAACACGTCGCGCTCAACACGTGGACGAATTACATCAACGAAGTGGCAGGTACCGAGATCGATTTTCCGGTTGCCGAGGCACTCGCGGACTGAGCGAAATGAGGTGCTGAGCATGGACCGTAACGAACGCTTTCCGAGCGATGTCGCCTTCACCGAAACGGTGAAGGCAATACAGTCACGCAAGGGCTCCCGCCACGCCTATTCGCGTATGGAGCAGGGCGACGGCTGGCAGACGACAATCACCGATGAGTTGAAGTCGGAGATCGAGTCCCAGGTCAGTGTTTTTCTGGCCACCGCGAATGCGCAAGGGCAACCGTACATCCAGCACCGGGGCGGGCCACGGGGGTTTCTGCAGGTGCTCGACGAAACGACGGTTGCGTTTGCCGACTTTGCTGGTAATCGTCAGTACATCACGCAGGGCAATCTGTCGGAGAACCCGAAGGCGCAACTGTTTCTGATCGATTACGCGCATCGGAGTCGCTTCAAAATTTGGGGTACGGCGCGTGTGGTCGAGGACGACGCCGCGCTTTTGGCGAAGCTCATGCCGCCGGGCTATCGTGCCCGTCCGGAAAGCGTGGTGTTGTTCAGCGTGGGCGCGTGGGACGCAAACTGTCCGCAACACATTCCACAACGCCTTGACGCCGTCGATGTGAAGGCCGCGATTGACAAGCGTGACCGACGCATCGCAGAGCTGGAGGCCAAGGTCTGGCGACTTCAGCGCGCTCACGACTCGGGCACTTCTGTTGACGCCAGTTGTCGTGGCTCAAAGTTGTCGCAGTTGCGGAGTCATTCTGGCATCGAGATAGACGGTTGAATTACCTAGTGATATGATGTCATACAATCTAACAATGACGGATCGCCTACATGCGTACTCACGACATGAATCCACAAGAGCTCAAGTCAATTATTGGTTCGGGACTGCTTTCGTTCCCATTGACCGATTTCACCGCAAACGGTGATTTCCACCAAAAGGGCTATCAGGAGCGACTGGAGTGGCTGGCTCCCTACGGTGCCAGCGCGCTTTTCGCGGCTGGCGGCACCGGTGAGTTCTTCTCGCTGACGGGCGACGAATATCCGACCATTATCCAGACGGCCGTCGACACCTGCCGCGGCAAAGTGCCGATCATCGCGGGGGCGGGCGGCCCCACGCGTTTTGCGATTGCCTGCGCGCAGGCCGCCGAAAAAGCGGGCGCGCATGGCGCTCTTTTGCTTCCGCATTATTTGACCGAAGCGGGCCAGGAGGGCCTTGCAGCGCACGTCGAGGCGGTGTGCAACAGCGTCAAATTCGGCGTCATCGTCTACAACCGCGGCTCGTCGAAGTTGCAGCCCAACACGCTCGCCAAGCTCGCTGACCGATGCCCGAATCTGGTGGGCTTCAAGGACGGCATTGGCGACATCGAACTCATGGTGTCGATTTATCAGAAGATGGGTGATCGCTTCGCTTATCTCGGTGGTTTGCCGACGGCCGAGGTCTACGCCGCAGCCTACAAGGCGCTCGGAACGTCAGTGTATTCGTCGGCGGTGTTCAATTTCATCCCGAAAACGGCGATGGATTTTTATACCGCGGTGGTTGCCGATGACATGAAAACGCAGCACCGATTGCTGCATGATTTTTTCATGCCCTATCTGGACATTCGCAACAAAATGCAGGGCTATGCCGTCAGTATCGTCAAGGCAGGCGCCAAGCTTGTTGGGCACGACGCGGGGCCAGTGCGCACGCCGCTGACCGATTTGAAGGCCGACGAAATGGCGCAGCTTGACGCGCTCATCAAATCGCTCGGGCCGCAATAAATCGGCCGATTTCGAGCAGATCGGCAATACAGCTTTTATCTGAAATGACTATTTGGTAGGGGCGGGCATCGGATAAGCGTTATTGTCGACTTTTTACAAAATGCAGGCTCAGCCCCAGTTAAGCGGTCATTTTGTGAAAAAGCTGATACCGCTGAGTGACGTTTTGCCGCTTCACTTAACCGTCAGGAACACCCACTTCCGATCCCAATTTTTGCGACCAATGTGCTTGATCGCAAACGCGTAGCGACCGGGCGGCAGGAAATTCTGCGTTAGCGTCTCTTGCTGCACCACGATCGGTTGCCCGCTGACCCGAACGTCGTTGCGCGCCACCTGTTCGGTTTTGCTTTTCAGATCCTGATCGTCGAGCGCGTAGACCGTGACGTCCGCTTCTTCCTTCGCCGTGCCGACCAGCTCCGCACCCGCAGCGTTGGGCGTGGTGATGATGTTGAGCGCCAGCTTGCCGTCCACCGGTTCCAGCACACGCCAATACACGTCGCGCACATTGCGGTTGAGCGCTGCCAGTTGCGCCCTAAGGGCTTCGAATTCGGCTTTTTCGGCGATCACGCTGACCGCCTTGCCGCCAATCGTCGCATCAAAACATCGACCAATACGGTCCCCGCAGGGTGATCGCTCAAAGTAGCCCGTGGCATAGCTCGGCGGCGGCACCGCACTGGTTCGCGTGGCAACGGGCGTGGCAACGCAACCGGCCAGCGCGGCCGAGGCCAGTAAGGCGAGGGCGAAGTGTTTCGAAAGTCGGGACCTGGCAAATTGGGGCATAGAAATTCAGTTTTGGTGTGGCGAGAAAAGATGAGGTTAGCGGTAACATCGACGACAGTGACAAGCAAACTTGAACCTGCCAAAAAAGCCAGCCGCGCGGCGCGTCGCGGCACTGGCGACACCACCTTAAACGACGTTGCCAAACTGGCAGGCGTTTCCGCCATTACGGTGTCGCGAGCGCTGAAAACGCCGTCTATCGTAGCGCCAGAAACGCTAGCTCGTATTCAGGACGCCGTTGCGCGAACCGGCTACGTGCCGAATCTGATGGCCGGTGGTCTGGCATCCAATCGCAGCGGACTGGTCGCCGCGCTGGTGCCGACGATTGCCGGCTCGGTCTTTCTGGAGACGGTTCAGGCGCTGACCGACGCGTTTGCCGACGCGGGCTGTCAGCTCATTCTGGGGCAAAGCGGTTACAGCGGATTTCGCGAAGACGCGCTGATTAACGCTATCGTTGGCCGTCGTCCCGACGGCATCGTGCTGACCGGCATCATGCATTCGCCGCAGGGGCGAAAACGCTTGCTGGCCTCCGGCATTCCGGTCGTCGAAACCTGGGATTTGACGCCGACGCCGATTGACATGCTGGTCGGTTTTTCTCATGAAAAAGTCGGACGTGACGTTGCTGATTTTTTGTACGCTAAAGGCTACCGCCGCCCTGCAATCGTCAGCGCCGACGACTATCGTGCGGGCCTTCGCCGTTCCGGTTTCGAGCAACGGATGCAGGCGCTTGGCGTGGCGCAGTTGCCGGCGCACGTGGTTCCAGCGCCGACGTCACTGCGCGATGGTCGAGAGGGGCTCGCAGCGCTTTTGGCGAAGACCGCTGCCGTCGACGTCGTTTTCTGTAGCTCCGACGCGCTCGCGCACGGCGTGGTGACTGAGGCGCAAGCGCGCGGCATCGCGGTGCCGGGTGAGATCGCCGTGATGGGCTTTGGCGATCTTGCGTTTGCTCCGTACATTCATCCGGCGCTGACCACGGTCCATATTGATGGCCGTGCGATTGGACGGCAAGCCGCGCAGTTCATCACGGATCGCATCGAAGGACGAGATGTCGGCGAGCGGGTGCGCGATATTGGCTTCTCAATTGTGTCGCGGCAGAGCGCCTGATGCGCGCCTGCCGGATCGGCGTCTAGCGGGCGGCAAGTTTTTTTGAAACCTCCCATTGAACATGTCTGGCAAAGCCATTACACTTGTCATGTTAGCGCTACCATTACTGCCAACGTAACTGAACAAACCACATGACTGAATGCAAAAAGCCCGAAGAACTCCGCTCGCACCGCTGGTACGGCGTCAAGGATTTACGCTCATTCGGGCACCGCTCGCGCACCGCGCAAATGGGCTATCACCGTAGCGACTACGCGGGCAAGCCGGTCATCGCGATCATCAATACCTGGAGCGACATTAACCCGTGCCATAGCCATTTCCGGGCGCGAGCAGAGGAGGTCAAGCGTGGCATCTGGCAGGCCGGTGGCTTTCCGGTTGAAATGCCAGCAATGTCGCTGTCTGAGCCGTTCCAGAAGCCGACGACCATGCTCTATCGCAATTTGCTCGCAATGGAGACCGAGGAGCTCCTTAAGTCGTACCCAGCCGACGGCTGCGTTTTGATGGGCGGTTGCGACAAGACGACTCCGGCGCTCGTGATGGGGGCGCTGGCGATGAATTTGCCCACTATCTTCATGCCCGCGGGCCCGATGCTGCGCGGCGATTACAAGGGTGGCTATATCGGCTCCGGCTCGGACACGTGGAAGTATTGGGCCGAGCTGCGCGCGGGCAACATCACCGAGAGCGACTGGCAGGAAGTCGAGGACGGCATTGCCCGTTCGCCTGGCCATTGCATGACGATGGGTACGGCCTCCACCATGACCAGCGCGGTTGAAGTCATGGGTCTCACGCTGCCCGGCGCTTCGTCGATTCCGGCACCGGATTCGCGCCACGCGCAGATGGCCACGCTCACCGGCAAGCGCATTGTCGACATGGTGTGGGAAGACCTGAAGCCGCTTGACATCGTTACCGCTGGCGCCATCACTAACGCAGTCACCGCTGTCCTCGCGCTCGGTGGCTCGACCAACTCCATCGTGCACCTGATCGCGATGGCCCGACGCGCAGGCATCGCGCTGACTATCGATCAATTCGACGCCATCGCGCGCAAAACGCCGGTGCTCGCAAATCTGCGCCCAGCGGGTCAGTACCTGATGGAAGATTTTTATTACGCGGGCGGTCTGCGCGCGTTCCTGACGCAGCTCGGCGACTCGATTGACGGTAGTCTGGCCACAGTAAACGGAAAAACACTCGGCGAAAATATCGAAGGCGCCAAGGTTTACAACGAAGATGTGATCCGACCGCGCAGCAACCCGATGTACGCGAGCGACGGACTCGCCGTGCTCTACGGAAATCTCGCACCGGGCGGTGCCGTCATCAAGCCAGCGGCGATGGAGCAACATCTGCGCAAACACACAGGCAAGGCCGTCGTGTTCAAAGACTATGCCGATATGTCCGCACGCATCGATGACGAGCATCTCGACGTCGATAAAGACAGCGTGATCGTGCTACAAAGCGGCGGACCACAAGGTGCACCGGGTATGCCGGAATGGGGCCAGTTGCCGATTCCACAGAAACTTTTGAAGCAGGGCGTGCGCGACATGCTGCGTATCAGTGATGCACGTATGAGCGGTACGAGTTACGGCGCTTGCGTGTTGCACGTGACGCCAGAATCGCACGTCGGCGGGCCGCTAGCGCTGGTGAAAACAGGCGATCAAATCGCTATCGACATCGATGCACGCAGCATCAATATGCTGGTTAGCGATGAAGAAATCGGCAAACGTAAGGCCGCATGGATTAAGCCGATTCCGAAGTTCACGCGGGGTTACGGCGTGATGTATCTGAAGCATGTTCAGCAGGCCGATAAAGGATGCGATTTTGACTTTCTGGAGCCGGATTATTCGGAATCCGGCGAAACCGCAGGCGACGGTTCAGAGCCAGAGATTCATTGATCGCCATCTGATCACCAATCGATCATCGCAGCGCATGGCCATATTTTCATCTTCACCGACGACCGCCCTTTCGAACGCGGGTGAAGGGGCCGCTATCGGCCCTGCATTCGATTTCAAACCAAGCCAGCGCTATCCCGATCCGGCAGTACAAATTCTTGACCCAAGCTTTGCCAAATACCGCATTTACAGCAGCACGGTCGAGCAGCTTGGCTCCGGCATGCGCTGGGCGGAGGGCCCGGTGTATTTCGGAGATGGTCGCTATGTGCTGGTCAGCGATATTCCGAACAACCGCATCATGCGCTACGACGAAGTCACGGGCAGTTTCACGGTGTGGCGTCAGCCGTCCAACTTTGCCAACGGCATGTGCCGCGATCGGCAGGGCCGTCTGCTGACATGCGAACATCTGACACGCCGCGTTACGCGCACCGAGTACAACGGCAAGATCACCGTGCTCGCCGATAACTTCAACGGCAAGCGCTTAAATTCGCCCAACGATATTTGCTGCAAATCCGATGGCTCGATCTGGTTCACCGATCCGCCGTTCGGCATCGGCGGTCATTGGGAGGGCGACAAGGCCACGCCTGAGTTGCCACATTCGGTTTATCGCATTTCCCGCGATGGAAAACTGAGTCTCGTCACCGACCAACTCGCCGGGCCAAACGGCATCGCGTTCTCGCCCGACGAGAAAAAAATCTACATCGTCGAATCGCGCGCGACGCCGAACCGCCTGATCGTGTCGCTTGATATTGGCACCGACGGAAGCGTCTCGAATCAGGCGACCCTCGTCGACGCCAACGGCCCTGCCGCAATCGACGGCTTCCGCGTGGATACCGATGGCAATCTGTGGTGCGGCTGGGGTGGTAATGGCTCGCCAAACGCCATGTCTGAAGATCTCGACGGGGTGATGGTGTTCAACCCGCAAGGCACGGCTATCGGCTTCATTCGTCTGCCGGAGCGCTGTGCCAATCTGACCTTCGGTGGCCCAAAAAACAATCGTCTTTACATGGCGAGCAGCCATTCGCTTTACGCGCTTTATGTTGAGGCTGTCGGCGCGGTTTAGTCAAGCTCGTCGGTCACGTCCACTCGGGGATCGCTCCTTTGAAATCACATAAGTCTGCCAATCCAATAATGTCTGAAATGAATCCCACCACACTCGCCCATTTAAAAAAAGTGAGCGTCGCCACGCTCTGTACGCAGCTTTTCAAGCGCGGCTTTCGTAACGTTTTCATTCAGGGGACGCAGCGCCTGACCACGCCGAGCGGCGGCAATCTGGTCGGCCCCGCGTTCACCATGCGCAGTATTCCCGCGCGCGAGGATCTCGATCAGATCAGCGCGTTTGACAACCCCGAACACCCACAGCGCAAAGGGATAGAGAGCGTGCCGCCGGGTCACGTTCTGGTGCTGGATTGTCGCGGCGAAAAGCGCGTGGCTTCCGGCGGACAAATCCTCACCACTCGTCTGATGGTGCGCGGCGCCGCAGGGCTCGTCTCCGATGGCCCGGTGCGCGACAGCGGCGATATCAAAAAGATGGATTTTCCGGTGTACTGTGCGGGTGGCAGCGCGCCGCTGAACCTAATCCATCATCACGCGATTGACTTGAACGTTCCAATCGGTTGCGGTGGCGTCGCGGTGTATCCCGGTGACATCATTGTCGGCGATGAAGAGGGTGTCGTGGTCATTCCGGCGCACCTCGCCGACGAAGTTGCCGCAGATTCCGCCGCGCAGGAAGTGCAGGAAGTGTTCCTGCTGGAGCGTGTAGCCGGGGGCGCAAAGCTCGCGGGCACCTATCCACCGAATGCCGAAACCAAGGCCATGTTTGAAGCGTGGAAAAAAGAAAAAGGACTCTGATTCATGGCACAGCACAATAACTTCATCAACGGCGAATGGGTCGCCGGCGCTAGCTACACGCCAAACGTCAATCCATCCAACGTTAAAGACATCATCGGCGAATATGCGCAGGCGAATGTGGCGCACGTTGAGGCTGCGGTCGGTGCCGCTGCTGCCGCGTTTCCGGCATGGTCAACGGGCGGCATTCAGGCGCGCAGCGACGCCCTCGACAAGATCGGCAATGAGATCCTCGCGCGTCGTGAAGAGCTGGGCATTTTGCTTTCGCGCGAAGAGGGGAAGACCAAAGCTGAAGGCATTGGTGAGGCGGGTCGCGCAGGCTACATTTTCAAATTTTTCGCGGGCGAATGTTTGCGTCTCGCGGGCGAAACATTGCCATCGGTGCGTCCCGGCATCGGCGTAGAAATCACGCGTGAACCGATGGGCGTGGTGGGTTTGATCACGCCGTGGAATTTCCCGATTGCGATTCCTGCGTGGAAGATCGCACCGGCGTTGGCGTATGGCAATTGCGTCGTGATCAAGCCAGCTGATCTGGTGCCAGGTTGCGCCTGGGCTCTGGCCGACATCATCTCAAGAAGCGGCATTCCGGCGGGCGTGTTCAACCTCGTCATGGGTCGTGGCTCGCTGGTGGGAAATGGTCTGGTCAACCACAAGTCCGTGAATGCGATCAGCTTCACCGGTTCGGTGGGGGTAGGCAGTGGAATTGCAGCTGCCGCCGCACAAAAGCTCAAAAAAGTTCAGCTCGAAATGGGTGGAAAAAATCCGCAGGTTGTGCTCGATGACGCAGATTTGAAAACCGCCGTTGAACTCTGCCTGCAGTCCGCATTTTTCTCAACAGGCCAACGCTGCACGGCATCGAGCCGGCTGATTGTCACCGAAGGCATCTATCCAAAATTCATCGAAGCGATGAAGGCGCGCATGGCCACGCTTAAGGTCGATGATGCGTTGAAAGCAGGCACTGATATTGGCCCGGTGTCTAGCCGCGATCAGCTTGAACAGGACTGCCGCTATATCCAGATTGGCAAGGACGAAGGTGCAACGCTCGCGGCGGGGGGTGAGCTCATCAAAACCAGTAGCGACGGGCACGAGGGTTTCTACATCTCGCCAGCGCTGTTCTCCGAGAGCGCCGCCAGCATGCGCATCAATACGGAAGAAATCTTCGGCCCGGTCGCGAGCGTCATCAAAGTCAAGGACTACGAGGAGGCGTTGCACACCGCGAACGACACCGAATTTGGCTTGGCGTCGGGCATCGCCACCACGTCGCTGAAGCATGCCACGCACTTCAAGCGACACAGCCAATCCGGCATGGTGATGGTGAATTTGCCGACGGCAGGTGTGGACTATCACGTCCCGTTCGGTGGCCGCAAGGGGTCAAGCTACGGCTCAAGAGAACAGGGCAAATACGCGGCGGAATTCTTCACGACGGTGAAGACGGCGTACACCAACGCGGGTTGATTGCGTTGGCTGGCGTGTGGTAGCGCCAGCCTGCGCAAGTGCGGTTAGGCGGTTTGCTTTTTGCGGCGAAGTCCCAACAACGCTCCGATGAACACCAGCAAACCCGTCAACCCCAACCCGATCGGGCTGACCGTGGGGACTGGCGTGGATGGCACAACGACTGGTGGCACATTGCCTGCTACTGCGATCACAAAATTGCCAGCATTGTCTTGCGCACTGACGTAGAGCTTGTAACCGAGCGGGGCGCTGACGAGCTCAGGGTGTGCAAAGTTTGCTGCGCCAAAGGCCGCATTTGACAACGTCGGTGTACCCGTCAACAGCGGTGTGATCGCAGTCCATGTTGCGCCGTTATCCGCTGAATTGCTGTAGTAAACCTGCTTGTTCGCGCGCGCACCGGACGACTGATCTGTTCGAATCGTGAAAGCGAGATCGAGACCAGAGGTGCCGACGTTAATGTCGCCGTGATTGTTGATGTAGCCTGTGGGGAAGCCCGCGCCGGTGAATATTGAACCCGCATTGAGCACTGATGGATATATTGAGGCCGCGACCGTTGGTGGCGTGCCATCGGTGTAGGGCGAGCGACAAATCTCCTGACCCGTCGTTCCGCATTGACCGTACCAATTGCCGTTGACGATGCCAAAGCTGCCAGCAGTCTGTCCAATCGTGCCACCCCCTAATGGGCCAAGATGCGTCATCACCGTATTCGAAGCGCTCGCGCCGATGTTCGAAACGCTGTTGTTGTAATCGTATGCCGGGTACGTTCCGGCGTCTCCATTTGACGTCCAGTGAATCATCTTGAAAGTGGCGCCGACTTTGGATACAGCGTCGTAGTAGAGAACGGGCGCAGTGCCGGTCGGGAACGGGTTGCTGGCAAAAGAAAAGTTGCCACCGACCGTTGCGAAATTAATACCGTCGACAGACGTAGCGTGCCGTATTTCTGTAATGGTGTAAACAGTTGCGTCCGTGCGATACCAGAGATGAAACAGACCGCCGTCATACAGTACATTGAACGATGCACCTTGGCCTGCTAGCGTCGTGAAGGCGGTTGCGCTGCCGTCCACCAACACTCGTTGAAAATTGGATGGAATAGTGGGCGCCGAATGGGCTGCCATGGTCAGGAGGGTTGCGGCAATGGCAGCGCTTAACTTAGTCGCAGTTTTGCTAAGTCGAATGGCGGGGATAAGATTCATGGACATTCCTTGGGAATCATGGCGGTGGGGAAACGGAAACGAGACATACGGCATCGGTCGGCAAATTCCTATGTCGAGAAGCGCATCGCCTCTCGATGCTTCTGCGAATTAACGGGGGAAACTGACGCCGATGGTCCACGGATGTTCTGATGCATTTCTCCGTGGGTCTGTTCGCTATGCAACATAACGAAGCAATTTGGCAAGGCTGTCCGTTTTTTGGTAGTTACAGTAGTCATGCAGCCGTACAAAAATTCGACCAGTTCAGATTAATCGCCTCGCCGATCCAGGTTCAGCTGCGGGAAACCTGACTGCGACCGGGCAACGGCGGTATTGCCAACTTACTATCATTGCCCATCAGGTGAATCGGAGCGCGGCTATGAATTTCGAAAATCAGTGTGTAATCGTCACCGGAGCTTCCGGTAACCTTGGCGCCGCCGTAGCGCACGCGTTTGCTAGGCACGGCGCAAACGTCGTGCTGGTTGACCGCTCGCGTGAGCATCTGGAGCACTCCGGTTTCGTCGATGACGCACGACATTTGATCTCAGTCACCGATCTGCTCGATCAGACACAGGTGAACGCGATGGTGCATGCAGCGGTCGCCAGGTTCGGTGGCATTCAGGTGCTGTGCAATATCGCCGGTGGTTTTCGTATGGGCGAGGCGGTACATGAAACGTCTGACGCCAACTGGAATTTTTTGTTCGATATCAATGCACGCACTTTGCTGCACGCGTCCCGCGCAGTGGTGCCGCAGATGCTCGCTCAAGAGAGCGGCAAGATCATCAACGTCGGTGCATTCGGGGCGCAAAAAGGTTGCGCACAAATGGGTGCCTACGCCGCGTCCAAAGCCAGTGTGATGCGTCTCACTGAATCGATGGCCGCCGAGCTGCGCGAGAAAGGCATCAACGTCAACGCCGTGCTGCCCACCATTATTGACACGCCACAAAATCGCAAAGACATGCCGGATGCCGACCCCGCGAAATGGGTTGCACCGGAAGCGCTGGCCGATGTCGTGATGTTCCTCGCTTCAGACGCTTCGCGGGCCGTGCATGGGGCGTTGCTGCCGGTTACGGGGTTGAGTTAAAGCGCGATTCGGAAGTAGAGCGGATACGCGAAGTGTCGCCCTCACTTGCCCCCTCACCATCTATTGCGCATGTCCGTGCTGGCTCGGGCTTTGCCTGCCTAAACGCCCATGGCGACGCTGATGGCGTGTGCCAGCGCGTGGGCGATGATCGCCGCTTCTAGCCCCTTTCGCCAGAACAGCGCGCCGAACAGCATGCCGGGAAGTGAATTGCCGAAAACGATGTAGGTGACGACCGATGCGGTGAGCGGCACACCCATCGCAGCGACTGCGGGGAGATGTCCCGCCCCAAATAACAGGCCGCCGAACACGATTGCCGCGACAACGTACGCATCTCGCGGAAGCCCGTTCCGCCGCTGAATGAATCTCCACGGTAGCCAGACAAACACGCTCATCAAACCCCAACGCATAATCACTTCTTCGGTGACGCCGCCGTAGAGCAGTTTGGCGGCGAAGGGAATGTCGAAGGCCTGCCCGACTTTTGTGATCTCTGCTGGCGCGACTCGCGCCAAAACGACGAGTAACACCTCCACCACCGCGCCTACGATCGCCGCGGCAACGAGCTGCGGCTTTAGCGCCGCCCACGCATCGCCACCCGAAAGCGCAGCCTCAATCGCAGGCGCGCGTAGTCCGAGCTGCTTCGACAGCGCGACGCCAGCCCAAGCCGCCAGCGCAACCAACAATGAGCTTTGCACCGTACTCGCGCCGGCGGCAATCCACAATGGAACGCGAGCTCCGGTGCGTGCGTGAAGCTGCGGAATCACGGTGAATGTGGCGATCAGCACGCCAATCGTCGCTGCGAACCATAGGGCGGCCGCCAGTCGTAACTTAGGGTGGTTCACTACGACATCACTTCCAATATTTTCATCGCGATGTTCGGCAGTTGATGGGAACGATTGAGCAGGATATCGCAGCGCGGGTCTATCGCTCAGGCGTCTTTGGTGGTCGCAGCTTTGCTCATTTGTGCTAGCACTATTTTGTCGGTGTATCGCGTCAGTTCAGTGATGCGATAGCCGCGCCGCTCGTAAAACGCGACGTTACCGGGCACCAGCGTGTTCGTCGTCAAGTCAAAGCTTTCGACATCAGGGTGGGCTTGCTCGACGGCAGCGAGCAGGGCTGACCCGATGCCCTCGCCTTGATACGACGGTTCGACGCTCACGCCACGTATCATGCACGCAGATCCGTCGCGGATGCCACGCGCAGAACCGATGATGCGCTGACCGTCCCGCGCGATGAGCACCGTCTGATCCCGAATGTGACGTTCGATAGCGGCAATCTCTTCCATGAGCGGAGGAATCAGCAGCGTGTCGCTAATGCGTCCTTCTTCTGCAAATGCGCGCATCTGAATGTCGTAGATGGCGGGGGCATCGGTTGGAACGGCAGGGACGATTGTGTGCATGTCGTGGGTCGCCGGTCGTTTGAATTAAATGGACTTTAGATGATGTTGAGGCTGAGTGGAACTCACTCGCTTCAAGCCGCGGTTACGGTGCATTCCTGGCCTTGGTCGCAATGCCTGCGAAATGAATTTCTTTCGCGATGGCGCGCCGTGCTTGTTCGCGCCGGCGACAGGGGCGACACAACACAGCGGTGGTCCATACGTTGCCCTTGGCGCTCTCGTACCACCACTTTTGTTGAGATTCTGTCCACACCTGCGCGACCCCGCATGCTTTGCAGTGGAATGGCAGGTCGACATAGTGGCCGCGCTTGACGAACTCGGGTGTGTCGTAGCTGCCGTCCGGAGCCAGATTTTGCGGGTTCACCAACACATGCGTCTTTGCCAGTTCATGCAGCACGCGTGCCTGCTCTCGGGCTTGCTCCTGAACACGTTTCGCCGCCTTCGCGCCTCGCTTGATCCGACGACGCGCCAGTACCGGAATATGGGCTTGGAGTGGATGCTTCATAGCGCTAGTTGGGAATATCAGGCTCGACCAGATTAGCTAGCTGAACGAGGCACTCTTGCCATCCCAGATAGCACATCTCAACGGGAATCAGCTCAGGTATTTCGAACTGCTCGATAGTGACATCCGTGCCGCACAAGACGGCCTTCAACGTGACCTTGACTGTCATCTCACCGGGCAGGTTCGGGTCGTCAAACCTGTCGGTGTACTGGATGAATTCGCCCGGAACAAGCCGCTGATATTCGCCACCAAATGAGTGGCCGTTACCGGTCGAGAAGTTCGTAAACGACATTTTGAAAGTGCCGCCGACTTTGGCATCCATGTGGTGAACCGTGCAGGTGAATCCATGCGGTGGCAGCCACTTTGCCATTGCCGCAGGTTCCAGAAAGGCCCGGTAGACCTTTTCTGGTTTGGTTTTCAAGACGCGATGAAGACGAATGGTTCCCGCAGTCATTTTTTATCTCCGCTGTTCAGTAGCTAAAGGCAAATTATCGCTGCGATTTGCGATGAGGAAACACTGATGCGTTTTGAAGCGACTAACACCGTCGCTTGCAATCCCTGTCGGATGAAAGCAATGGGGAGCATGGCTAGGCCTGCTTTCGCAAAGTAGCTTGGCTTGTCGCCCGTGCCTGCCCAGAACGGGTTGTACGCGGCGCAGGTGCGCTGCCCTCGTTGAACACGCCCGCAGTGAGTGCGTGTGTGGGCTTTTGAAATTTTCCGAACAGATTTTTGACTCTAGAGAGCCATTTTCTTTGCTGCGGATAACGTGGTCAATGCTGCGCACTTCTCGCACGCAGTTTTCCCACCACGCCGGTAGGGAAGTAATAAACCGATAGAACAAACAACACACCAAGCCACAGCAGCCAGCGGTCGGGTGACAGCAAGGCGGACAGCCAGGGCAATGAAGCCGCAGCCTCGCTACCGAGGCGCAACAGGTCTTGCAGATAACTTTGCGCGACCAGGAATAAGGTGGCACCAATGACCGCGCCATACATGGTGCCCATGCCGCCGATCACGACGATGAGTAGCACGTCCATCATGATCTCAAAAGACAATGAGGTGTCGGGACCGTTGTATCGCAGCCATATCGCCAGCATCGCACCGGCCATACACGCAAAAAGCGCCGACAAAATGGCCGACGTAGTGCGGTACACCACGACCCGGTAGCCAATGGCTTCAGCGCGGAACTCGTTCTCACGAATGGCCAGCAATACGCGGCCAAATGGAGAATTCACAATGCGCAGCAGAGCCAAAAACAGCACAACAGCCGTCATGAAAAGCAGGTAGTAGCTGAGCAGTCGACCATCCAGCGAAACGCCGAGGAAGCGTTGGTCGCTGAACGCGTAGCTGGGAGACAGAATCTCCGGCACTTTGAACGACAAGCCATCCTCACCCCCAGTAATTTCATGCAACTGCGACGCCAGCGTCAGGAAAGCCGATGCCACCGCGAGCGTGATCATTGCGAAGAAGATGGCGCGCACCCGCAACGAGAACAACCCAATCAAAAATGCCAACGCAAACGAAAGCAGCAAGCTCGCGCTCAGCCCCACAGCCAACGCCTGCCAGGTCGGACCCAGGCGCGTGGTGGCCACCGCGATGCCATAGGCACCGATGCCAAAGAACATGGTGTGGGCAAAGCTGACGATGCCGGTATAGCCCAGCAAGAGATCAAAGCTGGCCACCAGCACAATGAATATCAGCACCTTGGCAGCTACGTTCAGCGCCTTGACGCCGGGGAAGATGAATGGCGTAAGCGCCAGCGCCAGCACCAGCAGGGCCAGCATTCCCGTCAACCAGCGGCTGCCGGGCATGTCATTGGAAAAAATACGTTGCAACATACGCGTTCGCCTTATCGGTTCGCAACCGGGTAGACGCCTTGAGGACGCCACAGGAGAATGGCCACCATCAACCCGATGTTGGAGAACAGCGCGACCTTGGGTGCTAAAAACCCGGTGTAGTTGGCCATCAAGCCCACCAACAATGCACCAATCAACGCCCCACCCGTGGAACCCAGGCCGCCGATGATGATGACGATAAAGATCAGTACATTCACCTGTGCCCCCATCTGTGGCGTGACGGTCTGCTGGTACAGACCCCACATCACGCCGCCGAGACCTGCCAGGACGCTGCCCACGACGAACACGCCGATGAAAAGCCGCTTGATGCGATAACCCAGGGCCTCCACCATCTCACGGTCTTGCACGCCCGCACGTATCAGCAGACCGATCTTGGTTCGGCCCAGCACCCAGGCCAATTTAGCAAACACGGCCAACCCCACCACCACCGCCATCAGGCGGTATTTCTCAATGGCAGCGTCGCCCAGGTAGATCGAACCGCGCATGGCGTCGGGCAGTGGCAACGCAATTTGTGCCGGACCCCAAATCACCTTGATGAGCTCTTCACCAATAATCATGCCGCCCATCGTGATCAGGATTTGTTTCAGGTGTTGGCCGTAAACAGGGCGAATAATGAACCGCTCAAACGCCAGGCCCACGGCGCCGGCCACCGCCATGGCCACCAGCATGGCAGGAAACACCGCCACCAGATTGCGCCACAACTGGTCTGACCCAGTCCAGTCACCCATCAGGCCAAAAACGGTCGTCGCTACAAATGCACCGAGCGCAATGAAAACCCCGTGCCCAAAATTCAGCACGTCCATCAGGCCGAACACCAATGTCAGACCTGAGGCGATGACAAAGATGATCATGCCCATCGCCAATCCAGCCACGGTCAGTGTGAGCCAGGTGGAGGCTGAGCCGATAAACGGCAACACCAGCAAAGCCAACAGCGGCACCAGAGCCAAAGGCTTCCAGTCGAAGTTCAAATTTTTCATATCGCCAACCCCAGCAGCGCGTGTTGCAAGTCTTCGCTGTCGGCCAACTCCTGCATTGAACCGGCGTGGACGACTTTGCCGTTGTCCATTACAGCCACGTAGTCGCCAAGCCGTTTGGCGAAACTGATGTTTTGCTCCACCAACAAAATAGTGGTGCCAGTTTCCTTCAGCTGAGCGAACGCATCAATCATGTTGTTGATGATGGCGGGGGCCAGACCCTTGCTGGGCTCGTCCACGATCAACAGCTTGCGCGGTTCGACAATCGCGCGGGCTACGGCCAGCATCTGTTTTTGGCCGCCCGAAAGCTTGCCCGCAGGGTGGTTCCAGAACTTCTCCACTGCCGGGAACAACCGAAAAATCCACTCCAGCCGCTTGCTGTCCATCTGCTCTGCGCGCCTGGCACCTCGGGCTGCCAGCAGCATGTTTTCCTTGACCGTCAGGTCGGAAAAAATACCCATGTTTTCGGGCACGTAAGCAATGTCCAGATTGGCAATATGCGGTGTCTCTGCGGCCGTGATGTCCTCGCCGTCAAATACAAGCTTGCCCTGCGACGCATGCCACAGGCCCATGATGGTGCGCAGCGTGGTGGTTTTGCCTGCACCATTGCGCCCGAGCAGCATAGTCAGTTGCCCGCTCGGCACGACCAAGTCCACACCGTGCAGGATGTGGTATGCGCCGATGTGGGTGTGCACGTCCGATAGAGTGAGCAAGGGGCCAGTATGGGTGGCCTGCTTCATACTTGCTCTTGCACTTCGGAGGCTTTGATGGCTACACCCAAGTACGCTTCTTGCACCACGGGTGATGCAATCACTGTTGCGGGGTCGCCATCGGCCACCAGTGCGCCGTTGTGTAGCACGATGATGCGGTCGGCCAGTTCGCGCACCACGTCCATTTTGTGCTCCACAAGCAATATGGTTTTGCGCTTATCGTCTTTCAGTTTGCGAATCAAATTGAGGATGACCGGCGCCTCGTGGGCAGACATGCCCGCCGTCGGTTCATCGAACATGAACACGTCAGGCTCCAACGCCATCAACAGCGCAACTTCCAGTTTGCGTTGGTCGCCATGCGGAAGGCTGGCCACGGGTGTGCGCTGCTTGTCGTTCAAGGAGACCGCGTCCAGCACTTCTTCGGCCAACTGGGTCAGAACCTTGTGATCGCTCCACACACTCCACAGGTTGAGCCCACGCAAATGAGCCCCGGACCGGGATGCCTGCACCGCCAACCGTACGTTCTCCAGAACTGAGAGGTTAGGAAACAGATTGGTCAACTGGAACGCACGGCCCAAGCCTGCACGGGTGCGTGCCGATGGGCTCAACCCGGCGAGGCTATTGCCGTTGAGATACACCTCGCCACTGGTGGCCTTAATCTGACCAGAGATGAGATTAAAAAATGTGGTTTTTCCCGCACCGTTCGGTCCGACGATGGCGGTCAGCGTGCCGGGTTTGAAGGTGCAACTCACCCCATTTACCGCCACGTGGCCGCCAAAGCGCACGGTCAAGTCTTTGGTGACTAACAATCTCGATCTCTCCCGTTCAATCAATCCATCAGTTTCTGGCGAGATCAATATTGAAATGCGGCAGATTCACAACGGCGAGTGCGCTCGCGCTGGTCACCGCAGGGGCGCAAGATTTCATGCCAACGGAACAGCGGTTCATACGATTTGCCTCTTGTTTTTTTGCGAAGAACGGAATCGCCGTCCCCCGTGTTTGCGGCGGTTAAAACCGCTCTCATTGCGTGGCGGAGCCGCAGGCTCCGCACGAACCGGGTGCTGCTGCTTAACGCTTGTTGCGGATCGGGATGTTCATCTCTTCCGGTTTGATCTCGTGCACCAGTTCTGGAACGCCCCAGGCAAAAGCCGGATCAGCCTTGATCTTGAAGTGATACATGCTTTGCATGGCCTGGTGATCTTCCTTGCGGAAGGTCATCTTGCCCTTAGGCGTGTCAAAACTCATGCCTTCCATGGCGTTGATCAGCGCGTTCGCGGATGTGTCGCCCTTGGTAGCGTTTAACGCCGTGACGATGGCCATGGCTGCGGAAAAACCACCGGCAGTAAAGAAATCTGGCGGCGCTTTGTATTCTTTCTGATGGCGTGCCACCATGGCGTCGTTGACCGCGTTTTTGGGAATCGCAAAGTAGTAATACAGCGCGCCTTCCATGCCCGGAAACTGCTTGTAGGCAACCATGGCCGGCAAGATGTTGCCACCGGTGGCCAGTTCAATGCCGTAGCGCTTTTTCAACTCCAGATCGGCAATTTTGCTAAACGGTGTGGGCGCGCCTGACCATCCTACCGAAATGAATTTGTTGCCCGGTTGGTCTTTGAGTTTGTCCACAATGCGCTGCAAGCCGGCTGTGAAATCGGTGGTGCCAACGGGCAAATATTCTTCGTGAACGATCTTGGCATTCTTGAGCGAATCGCGTGTGGCCTTGACGCCGTCACGGCCAAACGCGTTGTCATTGGCCAGCGTGGCAATCACGTTGCCCGGCTTGTCCAGCGCGACGGCATTGGCCGCTGCGTCCTGACTCGAGTTGCGGCCAGTGCGGAAAATGTATTTGTTCCACTTGTCGCCGGTGATGGAGTCTGCAACCGCGGGCTCCACTAACAAAATCTTCTTGTATTCCTCAGCAACGGGCAGCATGGCCAGCGCGACTGGTGAAGCCGTGGGACCCACCGCCAAATCCACTTTGTCGTCGCCATACGCGGCGGCTAAAAGACTTTTGCCGATGTCGGGCTTGCCCTGGTCGTCCTTTTCAATGACCACAATTTTCTTGCCCGCCACCATCATGGTGCCACCGGTGGCATAGTCCAGGCCCATCATGAAACCCACGGCAGTTTGCTTGCCATAGGCTTCCAGCGGCCCTGTCTTGCTGTAAATGTGAGCAATCTTGATTTCTTTGGACTGCGCAAATGCAGCACTGCCCGCAAAGACGGTAGCGATTCCGGCGGCGATCAGCGTGGCCTTTAATACCCAGCGACGTTTATACATAGTGTTGTCTCCCATTGTTGTGTTCGAATGCAAATTGTTTTGCACAAAGCGCGCAATTCCCACAGCATTGATTTCATTAAGCCTTTTAGCAAGTATAGGAAGTTCAACCGCATGATGCCCAGTATGGCATCAAAGGGCACCGTCACTTGGGCTGGGCAATTTTTGGTGGGTCCCCGAATTCAGATTGCAAGACGACGGCCCGACCGTTGTCCACCCACGCGAACACGTAGGTGAAAGTTATCGTTGCTTCACAATTGCCAGTGATGGCTTTCGTGGTCGTTCGGTTAACGCCGACCCCTACAATGCGGACCGAAGCAGCGCCGCTCATCGGATAGAAGGGACGCCATGGGAGGACGCTTGCATCGGGCAGCGCCGTCGCGGGCGAGGAAATATTGGGAGCACCAAGAAAATCCACTGGCGTACCGCATATCGCTGTAGCAAGCGCCGGGTCATTCAGTGGGCCAGACGCGGCGAGCCGCTCAATATCGCCGCTAAGCACGACGGGAAGAGATTTCCGGACAACGGTGTTGGCGAGATAGGCCACGCCAACCAGCAGCGGAACCGCGATTAGCGCGACCAGCAACCCGACGATGGACGATTTAGCCTTCATCGGGATACTGTAACCGAACGATAGAGAGCGGCCGCACTCCGCCGCTCGGGTCACGTCTGTATCGTAGAGTCTGCTTTGCGCGTCCGCCCACCGTTTGCATTCACTGGCGACGGTTGAATGAAGTGTCGGCGCTAGCGCGTTCCTTACGCCAGGTGCTCCATATTGTCGGGCAGACCGACCCATTCATGCATTCGCTCCTCGTCGACCGAAAATGTTGGGGCAGGAAAGCTGGGGCCAGCGAAGGATCCGACCGGAATCGCGAGGCTGTCTTCAACACCTTCAAACATGTAGTAAACCGTTGCCCCGCAGCTCGGGCAGAAGTTAAACGTAGCACTGACGCGGTCGTCACCAACTCGAACGTACTCGCTCACTAGTCCCTGCAATTCGACGGCATCGCTTCGGAATCGGCCTTGAACGCCGAACACGCTTCCAGTCCGCTGCTGACACGCGAGGCAATGACAGATCGAGACGCGAATGGGGGCTCCGGTGACGGTCGCTGTGAGTTGGCCGCAGCTACATCATGCAATTCGTTGGGTCATGATGTTGAACGTAGCTCAATCGTAGGCAGCGGCCGCATGGCTTGTAACTTGTGTTCGTGGCGATAATTTCTTCGATGTGCGACCTGGTTCGCAGGCGTCACTTGGGGCGTTGCGCTGCTGCAAGCATTGCTCCCATCCGCTCGTGGATCAAATTGACCGCCTTGAGCGGACGAAGCATGACCTTGAACTCAATGATCTTCCCCTCAGCGTTCCACTTGATGATGTCCACACCGTTTACCAGGATGCCGTCTATTTCGGTTTCAAACTCCAGCATGGCGTCGGATGGGCCAACGATCTCGCGCACATAGCGGAAGGTGGGGTTGAAGAGGACATTGAAGGCACCGGAGAGATAGGCTTTGGCCAATGCTTTTCCACGCTGCGGCGTGTGTACGACGGGCGAAATGAATACGGCGTCGTCTGCGAGGAGGGCGTCGAGGCCGGCCGAATCGGTTCTGCGAATAAGGTCGTGCCAGAGTTCTATTGGGTGTGTGTTCATAGATCAAGCGTAGCGCAGTAGGTTGATCGTGAGACCAAAGGTGAAATCGCGATGCGGCACATCACTTAAAAAATGGATGCGTATTTGGATGGTGGCGAGTGGTCAACGATCATTCAACTCATGGAACCGACGACCACCAGTTCCTCGTGTCGTTGCAAGTTTCCAGGGCGCGTTTGTAGCCGTCACGTTGGCTGACCCGGTCAAGATACGCGAGCTCGACGTCACCGAAGACGTAACCGCCGCCCTTTTGTGCCGATCGGAGAGCGTAAGTGACCGATATGTCGGCAGCGGTAAACACCTCGCCAGCGATGTACGGTAAGCGGGCAAGCTGCCGCGTCACCAACCCAAGCCGACTCTCGAACTGTTCGAGCGCGAATGCAGAGGTCCAATTTTGGCGCTCGGCCTCGGGCGCAAGATGGCGGGTGCCGTTGAAGAAGTAAATGCTGGCGGCAAGACCAGCTTCGCCAAGATGAAGGAATTGCATGTACGCGGGGAAGGCGGGGTCGTTCGGGTTCGGAGCGAGCGGCGTCGGCCCATGCCGCGCCATCAGGTATTGCAGGATCGCAATCGACTCGACCATTGTCACGTCGCCGTTCTCCCCGGCTTGAATTGCCGGGATGAAACCAGCGGGATTGATGGCGAGATACGCCGGGTCATTCTCGACGCCTGCCAGCAGATCCACTCGCCGCAGCCGATAGGGTAGCCCCATCTCTTCCAGCAGCCAGACGACGCGGAAGCCTCGGCCTTCACCAAATACTGTGATCATGTTGACTAGTCCTTTGTGTGCAGAGTTGTCCTGTTCAAGAGCTTGCATCTGCGATGAGCAGGCCGCCGGAAGCGTTCGTTTTGACCCCACACGTTTGCCATCAGCGAGCTGCCGCTGCGAGTCCGCCCGATGCATGGTTTGGGGTCATGCTGACTATCGCGCGACCCATCCGCCGCAAACCGGAAAGACCTGGCCGACAAAACAATTTGCTGACTCGCTACACAGGTACGCTGCGAACTCTGCATCCTCGCGCGCCCCGACAAGGCGACCCAATGGAACCTCTCGCTTGAGTCTCTCCTGGAATCTCGGGTTCGCCTGGACCTCGTGCGGGAAGTAGGTAGGGTTTTCAACGAAGTTCTGGGCGATGGCATTGACCTGAACATTGTGGGGGGCCACTTCAACGCCGACAGATTGAACGTAGGCGAGTTGCGCGCCGCGTGCAGCGCTGTAAGTAGACGCCCGTTTCATGCCTCGCAAAGCTGAGGCGCTGCCCATGACGAGGATCTTGCCCGAGCGACGTTCGATCATCATCGGCAGGATCGCTCTGAACAGACGCGGCAACGGATCGACCAACGCTGCAAAGGTCTGGGTCCACTCAGTATCAGTGGCATCTGTCGCGAGCGTCGTCGGTGCGGCATACGCCAGATTTGCAATAAGGATGTCGATGACGCCGGATTCCCTCGCAACGGCGTGCACTGCAGCGGAATCCACGAGCGATGCCACACTTCGGATGACCTCTGCCCCGTGTTCGGCGAGTACTTCGCAGAGCATAGGCCCCATGAATTCGTCCGCCTGCGTCACTAATATTCGCTTGCCCGTGAGTGTTTGAGTCATTGCTAAATCGCCTTCGCCTCAGGCATCGCATGTGGCTGTGACAACCACAGCTTGAATCTTCCCGGTGACCTCGCCCACGCCAAAGCGCTGGCGTAGCGCCGCCTCCGCAACATCGGTCGCCTCGGTCAGGGTTGCTGCGTCACGTGCCTCGATCTCGTTGCGCAGCGGTGTACCTTGACAGTACGCAACGGCGACAGTCCGAGACGAATCGGACTGACTCTGCGCAGTAACGGTGTCGAAGGCACTTTGGCCCGTGAAACCACCACCAGCGAGAGCGCTGGCGATCATCGCTTGGTCGTAATGACCGTGCGGCAGCCTTGCCAGGAATCTAGGCGGATCGCTTGGGAAAAGCTCCGCCATCGCCACAGTCACGCAGTCTGCGAACTCGTTGTCCTCGATCCGGTCCCAGACGCTGAACAGGAATGTACCGCCTGGACGCAGGACCCGCCGCGCCTCTGCGAAGGCCGCTGCCTTGTCCCGAAAGAACATGGCTCCGAACTGACACACCACGGCATCGAAAGCGCCATCGGCAAACGGCAGGCTCATCGCATCCGCCTGTTGCCACGTGACGGGGCGACTCGTACCGATGCTCATGGCGTGATCGAGCATAGGCTGGTTCAAGTCCGTCGCGACGATGGATACGTCCGCAGGTAACTGAGTCGCCATGTGGCGGGTGACCACTCCGGTGCCCGCAGCAATTTCAAGTACAGCCGAGGGCCGAAGCGCGGCGATTCGGCTTGCCATGTCTCGGGCATACGGGTCGAAGATCAGGGGCACCAGGTATTGCTCATACAACTGAGCGATGGATCCAGAGAAGACGCGATCACCATTGGATGAGTTCATGTTGCTTCGCTCCGAAAAAGGGGTTAGTTGGTGCGGTAGAACGTTTGACGTGAGCAGAAATTGCAGACGGGCGACGCCTGCTGGAAACTGTCCGCTCGATACCTGGTTCAGGCATCGGCGCGCTTGAACCACGCGAGGACTGCGCCTGCCGCAATGAGCGCGCCGCCCGTGATCCGGTTGAACAAGCCGTGCGCGCCAATGCTTTCGAGCGCCACCGCCAACTTAAAGCCTAAAGCTGCGTAGCAGACCATGATGCTGAAGGCCACAACGAGCCATGTGGCAGACAAGACCAGAATTTGCCCCGTGGCTGGCAACGTGGGATCCATGAACTGAGGAAAAAGCGCGCCGAAGAATAAGAGGTCTTTTGGGTTGCTGACGCCAACGAGATAGCCAGTTCGAATTAGCTTGTAGGCCGGTATTTGGTCTGCTTTGACGTCATTAGACTTCGCCTGTGCGGGCACGGTCTTGGACGGCGGCGACCGCCAGATCGAAACCCCGAGGAAGATGAGGTAGGCGGCTCCCACGTACTTGATGACGAGGAAGAGCGTGCCCGAGGTTGCGATCACCGCGCCAAGGCCGGCCGCAGAGAGTCCAATGAGCGTCACCGACGACAGGAGAAGCCCAAGGATCGTGAAGAGCGTCCTCAACCGCCCGTGCGCGACGCCATGACTCATGCAGAGCCCCGCAGCGGGACCGGGTGTCGCGATGATTGCCAGCACGACGGAAACGTATATCAACCACTGATGAAAAACCATGGGAGCTTCCTTTCTTGATCTGATGACTGACGCAATATCGCGATGCATCGCGCCACATTGAGAAAATATGCGCCGGTTGCACTCTTTAAAGAATAAAACGATCTAGCGTCGCCAATCAAAATACCGTCCGCCGGACACGTCAACATTCGTCCCCGTGACGTGAGCCGCATCCTCCGATAGCAACCACATCACCGCGCGCGCCACTTCGTCGGCAGAACCGCCACGCCTCATCGGCGCGCTGTCCCGCAATCGATCCACGCGGCCGGGCTCGCCGCCGATGGCACGTATATCGTTCTAGATGAGGCCGAGCGAAACGGCGCTCACGCAGATAACCTTACTGGCGCTTTTTTTGCGAACGCCGACGCGTGCGTTAACCAATTCAATTGTCGGGCGCCACGGTGATCACCACATTGCCTTTCTTGCGCCCCGTGTCGACGTAGCGGTGTGCGCCGGCGACGTGTTCGAGCGGAAAGCGCCGATCAATGACCGGTTTGTATTCTCCCGCCTGAGCCAGTACAGCGAGGAAGCGCAAATCCTCAGCGCGCTCGGCGGCAGGCCCGGCGATCATCTTCTTGCTGCTCGTCACTGAAACCCAGGGAATTGGAAGCATGTCGGGCAGTCCCGCCAACACCAGAAGCAGCCGTCCCCCTTCGTTGAGCGAGGCCTTGCTGCGAGAGAAGGGGGCTGTGCCAACGGTGTCAACAATAACGTCATATGTTTCACCGTTCCGTGTGAAGTCCTCCCGCGTGTAGTCGATGACCTGCGTGGCACCCAGAGACCTGACCAAATCCATGTTTGCGGCGCTGCACACGCCCGTCACGTCCGCACCGAAGTGTGTTGCGAGCTGCACGGCAGCGGTCCCGACACTGCCCGAAGCGCCGTTAATGAGCACTTTTTCCCCAGGCTGAAGCTTTGCTCTTCGGAAGAAACTCAACGCAGTTGTTCCGCCAAACGACATCGCGACAGCTTCATCGTAAGGCAGATGCGGCGGCTTGTGCGCAATCGCCCCATCTTCTGGCAAGCACTTGTACTCCGCGTGAGCCGCCATTCCGAAACCGCTCATCGCAAAAACCGGGTCTCCGACACTGAATTTGCTGACGCTCTTTCCGATCGATTCAATCTCTCCAGCGAGTTCGCTTCCAAGAACAGGTTGCCTTGGTTTCGTGATGCCAAAAACCAGACGCGAGATGAGTTCGAATCCGCGAGGAAGATTGAGACTGCGCAATCTGCAATCCGCCGATGTGACGGTTGTCGCGTGTATTTTGATCAGGACTTCATTGTCCTTGGGGACGGGTTTGGTGACTTCCTTTAGTTGAAGAACATCCGGCGACCCGTATCTTTCGTACACCATAGCTTTCATGCGTTGTCACTTTTCAGGCGTGGTTTTAGCAGCGGTTTCTCTAGCGTTTGACATGAGGGGCTTGCCCAGGCTTCCAGAGGCCAGTCCTCGTGACGAAAGTTTAGACGGCATTGCGCCTGGCAAGGGCGTATGTGATTTCCATACATGGCTCGCCCTTAAAGACGGCAGCTTGAGTGGTTATCGGGCTCATGCCAATTCGTTGCAAAAGCCGAATGGAGGCCAGGTTCCTGGTGTCCGTGGTTGCCAGGACTTGGGTGATCTGCGTGTGTTCAAAAAGCATTGCTACAGCGCAATGTACGGCCTCAGTTGCGAAGCCTCGCCCTTGCGCTTTCTGATGCAGGGTAAAGCCAATTTCTGCTTCCGTCAGTTCTGAAGCCACGCAAATACCAATATCGCCGACGAGTTCGTCGGTCTGTACGTCCGCAATGGCGATCTGATTCCATATGCCAGGCTGAAACAAAGTGGAGGACTGCATTTCGACAATGAATGCCATCGCTTCGACGACTCCCATAGGAGCCCAACCCTGGTACAGCCCGACATCTGCGTCGTTTCGGTAGCTCTGGAACTGCCCTAAGTCGGTCGCAACCAACCGGCGAAGTCGGATGCGTTTCCCGACGAGCGGAAGTGAATTGGTGTGCTGAGTATTCAATGGCGCTAAGCTGATGTGATGAAGCTTCGCATCATATAAAAATAGACGCACAATGCAGAAAGTACGGAAAGTAACAAACGCGGCGTATCTTCCTAGCGCCCACCTGAGACATCAATGTTTGATCCCGTGATGTAAGCCGCATCCTCCGACAGCAACCACATGACTGCTAAAGCAACTTCATCCGCAGAACCACCGCGCTTCATTGGTACGCTGTCCTGCAATCGATCCACGCGGCCCGGTTCGCCGCCGCTGGCGTGAATGTCGGTGTAGATGAGGCCAGGCGAAACGGCGTTGACGCGGATGCCTTCGGCGGCGACTTCTTTGGCGAGGCCGATGGTGAAGGTGTGAATCGCGGCCTTTGACGCGGCGTAGTCGACGTATTCGCCCGCTGCGCCGAGCTTCGCAGCGCGGGACGACATATTGACGATGCCGCCGCCGCTGCCGCCGTGTCGCGTGGACATGCGGCGTATGGCTTCGCGCGCGCAAGAGAAACTGCCGATCACATTGGTTGAAAAAACGCGAGCAATTCGTTCGGGAGCCATCGCGTCGACGCGCGATTGTTGCTCCAGAATGCCTGCGTTGTTGACGAGAGCCGTAATTGGCCCCAGCGACGCGTCGACCTCTTTGAACATTCGCACGACGTCCACTTCGAGGGCCACATCCGCACGCACCGCAAGCGCGGTGCCGCCTTTGTCGTGGATCGAAGCGACCAGCGCGTCGGCTGCCGCCTGATTGTTGAGATAACTGATGCACACGGCGTAACCCGCGTCTGCCGCACGCATCGCAATGGCGGCACCGATGCCGCGTGAGCCGCCAGTGATGAGGATGATTTTTTTCATAATCTGCCGAGAATTTTGTTGGTGTCAATCGCGGTAGAACCGCTCGCACAAAGGCCGCGCGGCCTGTGCGCTGTGGCTCACAGTTTACGGGCACGATTGCGCGAGAGCGCCCGATAGAATCAGTCTATGGCCCTAGACCCTGACATCCAAGCACTCCGCACGCCCCCGCATTCGATTGAAGCCGAGCAATCGGTGCTCGGCGCACTGATCATCGACAACAACGCTATCGACAAGGTGGCCGATTTGCTGCGGGCGGAGGACTTTTATAACGAAGGTCATCGCCTGATTTATGAGCACATTAATCGGCTGGCAGCGGACAATAAACCTGCCGACGCGGTGACGTTGTCGGAGAGTCTGCGCTCGATCGCCAAGCTTGAGTATGTGGGCGGCCTGGCCTATATCGGGGCGATCGCGAACGCGGTGCCGACCGCAGCAAACGTTCGGCGGTATGCCGAGATTGTGCGGGATCGCTCGGTAATGCGTCGGCTGGCGAGCGTTGCCACGAGCATCGCTGAAGCTGCGTTCAATCCGATGGGTAAATCGAGCGAACAGTTGCTTGATGAGGCAGAGGGCAAAGTGTTTGAGATCGCCGAATCGGGTGACCGCACCAAGGCGAATTTCGTGTCGTTGTCCGACTTGACCGCGCAGGCGATTGATCGCGTTGAAGAGCTTTATCGTCGCGGTAACGACAGCGATGTCACCGGGCTGTCGACGGGCTACAAAGACCTGGATTCAATGACGGCAGGCTTGCAGCCGGGCGATCTGGTGATCGTGGCGGGTCGTCCGTCGATGGGTAAGACTGCGTTCGCGCTCAACATTGGCGAGCATGTGGCGGTGCGCCTGAAGAAACCCGTCGCCGTGTTCTCCATGGAGATGGGCGCGCTGCAATTGGCGATGCGTCTCATCGGGTCCGTGGGCAAGCTTGATCAACACAAACTGCGCACCGGGCGGTTGAACGATACCGACTGGCAGCGCTTCACCGAGGCGTTGTCGCTGCTCGATTCAAGCCCGATGTATATCGATGAAACGGCCGGGCTGAACCCTTTTGAGCTGCGTGCCCGTGCGCGTCGTCTGGCCCGTCAGGTCGGCGGCTTGGGCATGATCATCGTGGACTACATCCAGCTGATGAGCGCGTCCGGCAGTGGCGAAAATCGCGCGACCGAAGTGTCCGAAATTTCACGATCACTCAAGTCCCTGGCGAAGGAATTACAGGTTCCGGTGGTGGCGCTATCGCAGTTGAATCGCTCTCTGGAGCAGCGTCCGAACAAGCGTCCGGTGATGAGTGACCTGCGTGAATCCGGCGCCATCGAGCAGGACGCCGACGTGATTTTCTTCATCTATCGCGACGAGGTTTACAACCAGGAATCCGCGCAAAAAGGCGTCGCCGAAATCATCATCGGCAAGCAGCGTAATGGCCCAATCGGTACGGTGAATTTGACCTTCCGTGGCGAGTTCACGCGCTTCGAAAATTACGCCGCGACGGACTCGTACATGCCTTCGGCTCCGATTCAGTCAGTGCGTTCCAACACGCCAAAATTTGGCGGTGACAGCCCGTTCTAGAACCTACGGGGGCGTCGCAGTGCGCATTACGCCGAAGATGTGCCACACCGCGATAAACATGGCGGCGATGGCAGGACCGATGATGAAGCCATTGATGCCAAATACTGCCATGCCACCTAGCGTGGTGATCATGACAACATAGTCTGGCATCTGTGTGTCCTTGCCGACCAGAACCGGTCGCAACAGGTTGTCGATCAGACCGATCACGAGCACGCCCCACGCGATGAGCGCGACGGCTTGCCATGTATTGCCACTGATAAAAAAGTAAATCGCGACTGGCATCCACACAAGAGCCGCGCCAATCGCAGGCAGCAGCGACAAAAAGGCCATCAGCACGCCCCATAGGATTGCACCGGTCACCCCCAAGAACCAAAATGCGAGACCACCGAGCGCGCCCTGAATCGCGGCGACCAGCAGATTGCCTTTGACCGTAGCGCGAATCACCGTGGCAAAGCGTGCGAGCAGTTCCTTTTTGTGTGCAGGCGCGAGCGGGATGGCGCGACGCACCGTGCGGGCGACGTCGTCGCCATCGCGAATAAGGAAGAATGCCAGATACAGCGTGATACACAGATTAGCTAAAAATTCGAAGGTGTTTTGTCCGATGCTGACGGCCTGGGTCGCGATGAATTGGCTGCCTGTGGACAGTCCGGTCACAAGGCGCTTTTGTAGCATCTGAAAATCGAATAGTCCCACGCGGTCAAGCAGACCAGTGATCCAGCCGGGGAGCGCGTCAAACACTCCCTGAAAGTAGACGCCAGGATTGACTTCGCCAGACTTCAGGCGGTCATATAAAGCAGAGGATTCGCGCGCCAGCGAAGCGGTGATTCCGGCTAGCGGCAAAATCACAATGACGAGCACCGTGAGGAGGGTCAGTATTGCAGCGGCAGTGCGCCGCCCCCCAAGCCGTGGTAGCAGCCAGCGATACACCGGCGAGAACAAAAGCGCGATAATTGCCCCCCACAATATCGTGCCGAAAAACGGAATCAGTATCCAGACTAGCGCCAGCGAAACCGCGACCAGTAGCACCCAAAGCGCCCGACTCTCCATGGACGTTGAGGGTGTTTCGTTGGGAGGAATCATGGCGTTACCTGTGACGTGTCGATAGGCGGGATCAGCATGTTCATCCTACCAGCATCCCGCGACTTGACGGCCCTAGAACGTCCCCGGATAAGAGCCGCCGTCCATCAGGATATTTTGGCCGGTGATGTAGCCCGCATGTTCGCTGCATAAAAACGCGCACGTGGCACCGAATTCGTCGGCCGTTCCGAAACGTCGTGCGGGGACGGTTTTGGCGCGGAACTCCGCCAATTCTTCGTAGGTCTTGCCGTCTCGTTTGGCCCAGCTGGCGAGCATGGTTTGCAGGCGCTCGGTGTCGAACGGACCGGGCAGGAGGCCGTTGATCGTGACATTACGGCTGGCGACTTGCGGCTGCCGCGCGAGGCCTGCGACGAAGCCCGTTAAGCCAGAACGCGCGCCGTTCGATAGGCCTAACGTGTCGATGGGGGCTTTGACCGCGCCGGAGGTAATGTTCACGATACGGCCGAAGCCACGTGTGGTCATGCCGTCCAGCACTGATTTGATGAGGTCAATCGGTGTCAGCATGTTGCCGTCAACCGCCTTGATCCAGTCGTCGCGTGTCCAGTTGCGAAAGTCGCCCGGTGGCGGGCCACCAGCATTGTTGATGAGGATGTCAAAGTGTGGGGCTGCAGCCAATGCGGCTGCGCGGCCTTCCGGTGTGGTGATGTCGCCAGCGACGGTAACAACCGTTACGTTCGGATTGAGGTCGCGAAGTTCAGCCGCGGTAGCTTCCAGCGTTTCCGCACCGCGCGCCGTTATGACCACGTTGACGCCTTCCATGACCAACGCTTTTGCGCAGCCCTTGCCCAAGCCTTTGCTCGCGGCGCAAACGAGCGCCCATTTGCCTTCGATGCCCAGTTTCATTGTTTGTGTTTCCTTCTCGATGGATGCCTGAATTCGACCACGGTCATTCTGGCGCAAACGGTGGGTGTCGTCATCGCACAAGCCTCGATTTTTCGCGCAACTACGGCTTACTTAAAGTGATACAGCTTTTTACTGAAATACCCGTTACACGGGGGCTGACGAATATTTATGTCATTTATCGACAAATGCCAGATATAAGATATAGCCCCAGTGTATCAGTCGATTGACAAAAAAGCTGTTGACCAAAATCAACGTGGTTTTGTGAGCCAATCGACCGTTGCAGGCCGTCCCGGGAGCGTCAGTTTTGCGGTCGCGGAGGGCGTTTGCGCGATTACTTTGCCGCGACGAATTACAGCTAATCGCGTGGCTCGCGTTCGCAGCGCCTCAATTGGGTCCTTCGCTTGCAACAGCACAAAATCGGCATTACATCCCGGCGCCAGGCCGTAACCCTGTAACCCGAGCGTCTTTGCGGGATTCACGGTCACCGCATCGAAGCAGGCTTTCATCTGCGCCTGAGCCGTCATTTGTGCCACATGCAGCCCCATGTGCGCCACTTCCAGCATGTCGCCAGTGCCGAGTGAATACCAGGGGTCCATCACGCAATCGTGCCCAAACGCCACGTTGATGCCCGCCTGCATGAGCTCAGGCACACGCGTCATGCCGCGTCGCTTCGGATACGTGTCGTGGCGGCCTTGAATGGTGATGTTGATGAGCGGATTGGCGACCACGTTCATCCGCGCCTCCGCCATCAGCGGAATCAGTTTGCTGACGTAATAGTTGTCCATCGAATGCATGGACGTGAGGTGCGAGCCAGTGACGCGGCCCTGCATGCCCAAGCGCTGCGTCTCGAAGGTCAGCTTTTCAATGTGCCGCGACATCGGATCGTCGGTTTCGTCGCAGTGCATATCGACCATCAGGCCGCGCTCGGCCGCCAGTTTCATCAGGAGTTTGACGCTCGCCGAGCCGTCAGCCATGGTGCGTTCAAAATGCGGAATGCCGCCGACGACTTCTACACCCATGTCGAGCGAGCGCCTGAGATTGTCAAGTGCGCCGGGGCTCCGTAAAACGCCGTCCTGAGGAAAGGCAACGAGCTGCAAATCGAGATACGGTTTGACCTTGGCTTTAACGTGCAGCAGCGCCTCAACCGCCAGCAATCGCGGATCGCAGATATCAACGTGCGAACGGATCGCCAGCAAGCCTTTTGCCACCGCCCAGTCGCAATAGGCCAGCGCCCGTTCCACCAGTGCGTCCTGCGTGAGATGTGGCTTCAGTTCGCCCCACAGCGCGATGCCTTCCAGCAAAGTGCCACTCTCGTTCACCCGCGGCATGCCATACGACAAGGTCGCGTCCATGTGGAAATGGGCATCGACAAAAGGGGGGGAGACGAGCATTCCAGCAGCGTCAATCGTTTGCGCTGCGTCAGCCGTGATTGAGGGCGAAACCTCGGCGATCTTTCCGCCCAGAATACCAATGGATTGACCGCGACGGCCATCGGGAAAGTTCGCGTTAGTGATGAGTAGATCAAGCATTCTTAACTCCTGTTTGTTGTCGATGCCGTACCACCGATCTCCCTTGCAGCATCAGCGTTCGCCCTTGCGATAAGGCACCATCAATGCCTGCGGATAACTGGCCTGACGCGCCACCAAAATCAGTGCTGCAATCGATAAAAGATACGGTGCCATAAGCCACAGTTGATACGGCAGCACGTTGCCGGGCACTTGCTGCAGTCGCAATTGCATCGCGTCAAACATGGCGAAGAGAATCGCGCCCAGCAGCGCTTTTCCCGGTCGCCAA
>JBDSYI010000324.1:0-2908 GCA_039925745.1 Casimicrobium sp.
GACGCGGATGCGCCTGCATTGCTGTTGCAGGATGAATTGGCCGAACCCTATCGGCGTGAGCGGGCGCGTGTGCTTGCCGAAAATCATGAGCGCGCAATCGTAGGAACGCCGGACGAGCAAGCGCTCGCCGCGATACGAGATTTGGCCCCAATCATGCAGGAAGACTTCGTCATCTTAAAGCTTGACGGTGACACCCTGCGTACCGAATATCTCTCCGTATGCTTCCCCTCACGCTGGGATCCGCGCGAGAAACTGGGCCTTGATTTCGCAGCGATTCATGCCTCCGTTGCCGACAATCAAACGCTGATCGCCGCAGGGCCGGGCATCATGACGATGGCGTTTATGAAACAAGCGATGTTGCGGCACGTCTGGCTTGTAGTGCCTAGCGCGAGCCTCGATCAGCATCCTGAGCAAAATCAGCGCTGGTGGAGCGAGACCTTGCGCGACATTTCGCCTTTGTTGCCCAATCTCTGCTTCCGCGTCGAGCGGCAAACAACTTGGCCGCTGCCGCATTTGCAGCGCGCAGTTTTTTTTATTCGGGTGCTGATGAGCCCGCTGGTGGATGTGCTTGCTGTCACGCCGGGACGCGCGGCAGAGCTTGCCGCGTCGCTACGCTCGATGACACCCGAGGTCGTCGCCTATCGCGGCATGACCGACGCGATGCCGCGGCTGCTTGCAGAACTGGATCATTTTGAATGAGTGAATTCACGAAACAGGCAACTGAGCACTTAAAAGCGTTCGCGCACCACCGCGCCCGCAAACGCTTCGGTCAAAACTTCCTGGTCGATCAAACGATCATCAATCGCATCGTCGACGCAATTGATCCGCAGCCCGGCCAGCACATCGTGGAAATCGGGCCGGGACAGGCGGCGCTGACACGCAAACTCATCAATGCATTGGGAGCGAACGGAAGCATCGACGCCATCGAAATTGATCGCGATCTGGTGGCGCGGCTGACGCATGAATTCGACGCGAGCAAGCTGCGCGTGCATCAGGCCGATGCGATGGAATTTGATTTCGCGACGCTGCCGTCGCCCCTGCGCGTGGTCGGCAATCTACCCTACAACATCTCCACGCCCATCCTGTTTCGGCTCTGCGAATTTGAATCGCGAATCAGCGACCTGACCTTTATGCTGCAAAAGGAAGTCGTGGATCGCATGGCCGCAGCGGCTGGTGACGGCGAGCGCGGACGGCTTTCGGTGATGTTGCAATATCGCTTCAAAATCGAGAAGTGTTTTGACGTGCCGCCCACAGCGTTCAAGCCGGTGCCGTCGGTCGAATCGAGCATCGTGCGGCTCACGCCTTTGGGCACGGGGCTGGACGCACCAGCGGGTGCGCAGCGCCTCCGTCCGCTAGACGAAAAACTGTTCGCCAAAATCGTCACCACCGCCTTCACGCAGCGCCGCAAGATGCTGAGGAAAAGTCTCGGCGCATGGATGACGCCCGAAGCGTGGACCGAAATCAACGTCAATCCACAAGCCCGCGCGGAGGAGTTGACGTGCGAGGAATTTATCGCGATTTCGGACTGGATTTTTGGGAAGAAAACGTTAGCAGCTTAGCGCTGAAATGACGGTAGCACTGGGGCTATATGCTCAAAATATGATTTCTCGATAATCGTCATTTATTGCTGTCAGCCCCTATGCGGAGGCGCTTTCAATAAAAAGCTGTATCTGTAAAAGCCGGACAGATACTGATCTAGCTGGTACTCGCCACAAAAAAAGCGACCACCAAGACGGTGACCAGCCAAACGGCAAACGCCCAGTAAGCGAATTCCGGGAAAGCGAGCGACGCGGCTCCGCCCGCAAAGCTCAACACCGCGAGCCAAAACAAATACTTTGACGCCCGCCGATTCTTCGGCGCGACCGCGTCGTCGCTGTACTGCGTCAATATCCGGGCGTTGGGTTCGAAGCGCAACATTGCGGCGATGAGCGTAAATATCCCGCCGCTAATGAGCATCACAATCGCGGTCATAAGCACAGCTCAAGCATTCTGATGATTCGGTCTCAAGTCATTGAAGGGGCGGCAACGATGGATCCCGAAGCTCGCTTCTGGCGTATCCCATCGTCCCAAAGTTCCCGTCAAAACTGCGTAGTGCATTTACTGTTCACGTTACCGCGCACTGCGCTTGCGTTGGCGTATGTTGCGCCGGAAGGAATGCTGATGCCGTTCAGCAGCGAGGCATCCGGCACGCCGCTCAGCACGCGCATCAGTACGAGTCCGTCATTCATCGCCTGCGGCGGCGTGCGACCGAATACGTCAAACGCGTTGGCGTTGCCGATGAACGTCTCAATCGCCGCCGCGTTGTTGCGCGTACCTGCAAACGTGATTCCCTGCGTGAGCGCTGCGCCGCGAAAGCCCAACAAATAGCGCAACAAAAGCACGCCGTCCACATCGGGCGTCAGACGCAAATCACCATCAATGTCGAGCACGCAATTGGACGCGACACCGCTGGCGGGAACCACGAGCAGCGTGATGGACGACGCGGGATAAGTCGAAGTAATCACGTTGGAATTGACGGTCGCCGTCCCCACTGCAACGACTGCATTCAGGTTGGCCGCGCTGTACCGATACACATTTGCGTTTGCCGCCGCCTGAAAGTAGCTTAACGTGAGCGTGCTCGCCTGATCGCTCGTGCTTTTGTTGATGACCATGATCGTGAGTGCACCGTCGCTCGCGCGCTCGGCAGCGTAGACCGACACCGCGCTTTGATCGCTGCTCGTCGCCGCAACCGAGGTCTGACCAAAGCGTTTGCCGGTACCGTCGTAGTTGCGGAACATGCGAAACGCGTAAGCGCCTGGTTGCGCGCCGGTCGGTGGATCCCAGAGCGTCGCGAGGTCAAAATTTTCGCGCCCAAAAATGCCCAGCACATCGGCCTGTGTAAGCGCGCCGTTGATGTGTTCGAGCCCGC
>JBDSYI010000325.1:0-19615 GCA_039925745.1 Casimicrobium sp.
CCTTTTAGTTTGACGCCCATAGCTAGTTGGACCCACCCCTTCCCATCCCGAACAGGACCGTGAAACGATTTCAGCGCCAATGATAGTCAGCCTTATAGCTCGCGAAAGTAGGTCAGCGTCAAACTAACCCCCCTTCTAAACGCCTCATCACTATTGATGGGGCGTTTGTTTATCCGCGGTGAGATATATTTTCCGTGGATCAGTTGATAGAATTACAGATTCGGCCAAGTAGCTCAGTTGGTAGAGCAGCGGATTGAAAATCCGCGTGTCGGTGGTTCAATTCCGCCCTTGGCCACCACTTCCCCGTGCGGGGAATCGCTTCAGCCCAATTGGCATAGCGTTCATCGCCGGTGTACTTATGGAAATGGGCTTAGGCCCATTTTTTTTGGGTTAAATTTGCTTGTCTACGAACACGAAAATACTTATCAGTGATGTTCTGTTCACGAATGGCTACGAGTTAATCGAGGCTGAGTTTTTTGCTGGACGTGAGTTGTGGCGCGTTTTCATTGACCGACCCGAAAGCCGCCGGGGCGTAGATTTGATTGATCTGAACGATTGCTCGGCGATGTCGAGCAAGATTGAAGATGCATTAACAGCTGGGGGTGTTCCTTATGAACACCTTGAAGTTTCGTCCCCCGGTCTGGATCGAGCTCTGACCAAGCCCGAACATTTTGATCGATTCGCGGGTGAAAAAGTGAAACTCACAATTGAGCCGGCGTTCGAAGGGCTTCGTAAATTGACAGGTGTGCTTGTCGGCTTGGATGGCGATCAGATCACGATAGATGTTGACGGAGTAGTCAACATGATTCCCTACGCACACATTGCGCGAGCGCGCGTTGTGCCTCAGTATTAGTTGGAGAGAATTATGAATCGCGAAATTTTGGTGCTTGCAGACGCATTGGCGCGCGAAAAGAGCGTTCCCAAGGAAGTCATTTTTGAAGCCCTTGAGCAGGCGCTCGCGTCGGCTACGAAACGCCTGAACAAGGAGCGGATCGAAGCACGCGTCGAAATTGATCGTGAGTCTGGGGACTACAAGTCTTTCCGTCGCTGGCTCATCGTCCCCGATGAAGAGTTTGTCGATCCAGACAATCAGATGATGTTGCGAGAGGCACATGAATTCGACACCAGCAAGGCGATGGCTGAATACGTTGAAGAGCCGCTCGACCCGATCCCCTTTGGCCGCATAGGCGCGCAAGCTGCAAAGCAAGTTATTCTGCAGAAGGTGCGGGATGCCGAGCGAGAGCAGGTTCTAGAGGAGTTCCTCGATCGTAATGACCAACTCATCAACGGTACCGTGCGTCGCATTGATCGTGGCAATATCATCGTTGAATCGGGCCGCGTTGAAGGTGTTATCCCGCGCGATCAACTGATTTCGAAAGAGAACTTCCGCGTTGGCGATCGTGTGCGCGCTTACGTGCTACGCATTGACCGTCAGGCGCGTGGCCCGCAATTGATTCTGTCACGCACGGCCCCGCAATTTGTGTCTGCGTTGTTCGAGCTGGAAGTACCAGAAATCGAAGAAGGTGTGATCGAAATTAAGGCGGTGGCTCGAGACCCCGGCATGCGGGCAAAGATCGCCGTAAAATCTAACGACCCGCGCCTCGACCCGCAGGGCACGTGCATCGGCATGCGAGGTTCACGCGTGAATTCAGTGACCAATGAATTGGCCGGTGAGCGTATCGATATTATTTTGTTCGCCGAGGACACAGCGCAGTTCGTTATAAACGCGTTGGCACCCGCACAAATTACAAGTATTGTTGTCGACGAAGAACGTCACGCCATGGATGTGGTCGTCAACGAAGATAATTTGGCTTTGGCTATTGGCAAAGGCGGACAAAACGTCCGCCTGGCATCTGAGCTAACGGGCTGGCACTTGAATCTGATGAGCGAAGAGCAATCGGCAACAAAGACCGAGGCCGAGTCCGTGCGTCTGCGTAATGTGTTCATGGACAAACTCGACGTTGACGAAGAAGTTGCTCAAATCCTTGTCGACGAAGGCTTCTCGACCGTCGAGGAGGTTGCTTATGTTCCCGTCGCTGAATTGCAAGCAGTTGAAGCGTTTGATGAAGACACTGTTCAAGAGCTTCGTACCCGCGCACGCAATGCAGCGCTGACCGATGAGATCGCCAAAGAAGAAGTGCTGGAGAACGCTTCGGACGATTTGAAGACGCTCGAAGGCGTCGACACCGAGTTGCTCATGAAGCTTTCGCGGTTTGGCATTACCACGCGAGACGCCCTGGGTGATCTTGCGTCCGACGAGTTGTGCGCAATTCGCGTGCTACCCGAAGAGCGTGCTCGCGCGCTGCTCGACAACGACTTTACTGATTTGACGGATGAGGAGCGCCAGCTAATGGGCCGCGCCGACGCCAAAGCAGCTACACACTTGATTGCCCGTGCACGCGAATCCTGGTTCGCGGCTGAGCAGTAGCACGAGGGGGCCGCTTGAGCATCACAAAAACCACTGTTACTGACTTCGCAAGTGAATTGCACCTGAGCCCGGACGCGCTGCTGAAGCAGCTTGCTTCCGCAGGTGTAGAGGCGTCGGTCGCTGACGCACATTTGTCGGCGTCGGACAAAGGAAAACTGCTTGACTATCTGCGAAAGCAGCACGGTGGCGCTGACGACAGTGCGGGCAAGCGCATTACGTTGACCCGCAAGTCAACTACAGAATTACGCACAGCCGACGCCACTGGTAAATCACGCATGGTTCAGGTTGAGGTGCGTAAGAAGCGCGTGCTTGTTACCCGTGCGGCGGAAACCGTTACGCCTGCTCCGGTCATCGAGCCGGTGGTCGCTGAAGTCCAGTTGGCGCCGATCACACATATTCTTACCGTCGAAGAAATTGCCGCTCGTGGCGCTGAAGACGCGCGTGGCACGACCCTTCGCGAGTTACAAGAAGCAGAGCAGCGAGAGAAGCTGGCGCGCCAAGCCGCACGTACTGAACCCAAGCAGCCAAAGGAAATCCCCGAAGTCACCACGGAAGCGGCAACCGCACTGCCACCTGTTATCTCGACGGATGAGTCTGCTGCCACCGTCTCAGCTAGTGCAAAAGCACCGGCGGGCATTATTGGTGAGGCAGTTGTACGTTTAGTAGCACCCCCTAAAGTGGACTCAGCGAAGCTCGCTGCGGCAGCTGCCGCCTTGACGACTCCACCGGTCGCAGTCGTCGCGGCCCCGGTGAGCGCGGTTGCCAAACCCGCCGCTACGCCGGCGAGCGCGGCGCCTGTGGTTGCCGCGGGTAGTCGCCCACGAATTGGCGAACGGGTCGACATGACCCCCGCTCCGCCGAAGCCTAAGTCAACAGAAAACACGCTGCACCGACCCGCTAAACCCGGCGCTGCCGCGAAACCAGGCGATAAAACCACTGCAGGGGCCGGTGCGCGACTTGCCGTCGTCAAACCCGGCGACAAAAAAGTTCCAGCGTGGCAAGAAGACGCTGCACGCAAGAAAGTCATGAAATCGCGTGATGCACCAGCAGATGCTGGGGCTGCCAACGGTTGGAAAGCTGGTGGTCGTGGTGGCAAGGGTCATGGCGCAAAGCGCGGCGCGGAGACACGCGGCGCGGCGATAGAGCAACCCGATTTGACCCTCAAAGACGTCGTGATTCCAGAAACGATTACTGTGGGCGAGCTAGCGCACAAAATGTCGGTCAAAGCGGCCGAGCTAATTAAGAGCATGATGAAGATGGGCCAGATGGTCACTATCAATCAGGTGCTTGATCGCGATACCGCAATGATCCTAGCTGAGGAAATGGGCCGCACTGCGGTTGCAGCAAAGGACGATGATCCTGATGCAGCGCTTACGGATCACGTTGGCGATGCTGACGCCAAGCTCGAAGTTCGTCCGCCAGTTGTAACCATCATGGGCCACGTTGATCACGGCAAGACCTCCTTGCTTGATCGCATCCGTACGGCACGCGTTGCCAGTGGTGAGGCGGGTGGAATTACGCAGCATATCGGCGCTTATCACGTGTCGACGCCACGCGGTGTAATTACGTTCCTCGATACGCCGGGTCATGAAGCGTTTACGGCTATGCGTGCTCGCGGCGCAAAGGTCACCGACATCGTGATTCTTGTTGTCGCAGCAGACGACGGTGTCATGCCGCAAACCAAAGAAGCAATCGCGCACGCCAAAGCTGCCAATGTGCCAGTTATTGTTGCCATCAACAAGATCGATAAGCCGGGCAGCAACATGGATCGCGTCAAGCAGGAGCTCGTGACCGAAGGTATCGTGCCGGAAGAATACGGTGGCGAAGCAATTTTCGTCCCGGTGTCAGCGATGACAGGCGAGGGAATTGATCGCCTGCTTGAAAGTATTTTGTTGCAGGCTGAGGTGCTCGAACTCAAAGCCCCGGTTGACGCGCCAGCGCGTGGTCTGGTCATTGAAGCACGTCTGGATCGTGGTCGTGGCCCTGTGGCAACAATTTTGGTCACCAGCGGTACGCTGAAGCGTGGCGACATGGTGCTGGCCGGTTCCGTGTTCGGTCGCGTTCGTGCGATGACCGACGAAGACGGAAAAAACATCACAACGGCAGGCCCTGCGATTCCGGTTGAAATTCAGGGTTTGTCGGATGTGCCTTCGGCAGGTGATGACATCCTCGTGCTGGGTGACGAGCGCAAAGCGCGGGAAATTGCACTGTTCCGTCAGGGAAAGTACCGCGATGTGAAACTGGCGAAACAGCACGCTTCCAAGCTCGAAAATGCGTTTGCTAATATGGGTGAAACAGCGGCCAGATTGTTGCCACTTATCATCAAGGCAGACGTTCAGGGTTCATACGAAGGCTTGGCGTATGCGCTTGCCAAATTGTCGACTGATGAAGTGCGGGTTCAGGTGGTGCACAGCGCTGTCGGTGCCATCACCGAGAGCGACGTCAACTTGGCATCGGCGTCGAAGGCGATCATTATTGGCTTCAACGTTCGAGCCGATGCCGCTTCGCGCAAACTTGCCGAGTCCGAAGGAGTGCAGATTCGCTACTACGACATCATTTACGAAGCTGTAGATGATGTTCGTAATGCGCTCTCTGGCATGCTTGCACCCGAACTGAAGGAAAACACCCTCGGATTGGTTGAGATTCGTCAGGTATTCCGCGCTTCGAAGATTGGCACCATCGCCGGTTGCTATGTGCTGGAGGGCCTCGTTAAACGTGGCGCGCAAGTGCGTTTGCTGCGTGACAACGTGGTCGCGTGGAGTGGCGAACTTGATTCGCTCAAACGCTTCAAGGACGACGTCAAAGAAGTCAAAGAAGGCTACGAGTGCGGTCTCTCGCTCAAGAACTACAGCGAAATTCAAGAGGGTGATCGCCTTGAGATTTACGAAGTTGTTGAAGTGCAGCGCACGCTCTAGTGGCTATCAAACAAGGCCTATCGCAGCGCGCGTTGAGAGTCTCTGAGCAGGTTCAGCGAGAACTTGCCCAGATGATCGCCACCGAAGTGCGTGACCCGCGGGTAAAGGGCGTTACCGTCACGCAAGTGGAAGTGACGTCCGATCTGTCGCACGCATTGGTGCGCTACGTGCACCCGCTGGGATATGCGGGTCAGGTTGATGCGGATGCCGGCTTCAAAAGCGTCAACGGCTTTTTGCGTCATGGCATTGCTGCGCGCTTGACGATTTTCAAGGCGCCGCTGCTGCACTTTGAATACGACAAGACCTTTGAAGAAGGCATGCGACTTTCCGCATTGATTGATTCAGCGCGCGAGGACGATGCCCGGGTCATTGCGGTTGACGACAAGCCTGTCATTGTGGTTGACGACAAGCCTGTCATTGAGGCGGACGATCAACCCGATACCCGCGTTTCCGTCAATCCAGCGTAGTTTCACTTGTGGCTCTGCACGGCGTAGCACTGGTCGACAAACCGGCTGGAATGTCCTCTTTTTCAGTCGTATCGCGGCTGCGGCGGATTTTTCGTACGTTGGGCGTTACCAAAGCGGGCCATACTGGCACGCTAGACCCTCTTGCCACGGGTTTGCTGCCCATTTGCATCGGCGAGTCCACCAAGTTTGCGCAGCGCCTCCTGGACGCGGGTAAGGGCTATCTTGCCACCATCAGTCTCGGCACCTCCACCACGACGGGTGATCGCGAAGGCGAAATCACCGAGACACGTCCAGCAGATTTTGATTCCTACGCCGTGCGCGCGGCACTCGCCGGATTTATCGGCAGCATTGAACAAAAGCCCCCCATCTACTCCGCACTAAAAGTCGCTGGCAAACCTGCGTACGAATATGCGCGCGCAGGTCAGGTAGTTGAACTGGCCACGCGGACCGTACTAATTCACTCGATTGATCTGTTGTCATGCGACGTCTCGGCGCAAGAGTTCGTGATATCGGTAGCCTGCAGCAAAGGCACCTACATTCGAACACTTGCCGAAGATTTGGCTATAGCGCTCGGAACCGTTGGCCATCTGGCCTCGCTACGCCGAACCCGCACCGGTGGCTTTGACCTGAGTGCCGCGCAAGCGCTTGACGCGTGGATGGAGTGTGATGACGCTACGCGATCATCATGGCTATTGCCGACTGACTCGCTGGTGGCCGAATTGCCGCGCATTGCGCTTAACGAATTTGAGGCCCGAGACATTCAAAATGGCAAGGTCGTGAGTTACGATCAAACTCGAAGTTCGCTGTCTCCATCCGCGGGCGACGGGCTGCTGCTTCGGGTCTACGGCCCGTCTGAACACTTTCTTGGATTGGCCAAACTCGCCTCGGACGGACTGCTGCGTGCCGAGCGTCTGCTATCGACGAACTGCGTTTGAGCCGAGGTTAAGCAGTCGCGCTGCGCGCATAGGCGCGCGGCACCATGACCCACGCGACGAACGCGATCGCGCCACTTCCCACGACGTTCGATATGACCAACGGCCACGCGCTAGTACCGAGGCTCGGCGCAATCAACTGACCGCAAATGAACGCTGCCACCATCATCGCGAAGCCTGACAACGCTGCGGCTCGCCCCGCATGCTCCGGGAAATCGCCGATGGCACCCGCCTGTCCGCACGGCTGATTTACGCCGTGTGAAATCGCGATCAGGCATTGACCAGCAATCATCGCCCACGGCTGCGGCGTGCCGCTGGCGAATGCGATGACCATCATAAAAATCGCCCCGACGACGGCAAACATCGCGCTCAATCGCACTGCTTTGTCCGGCGCACGGTTTGCCAGCAAATGGCGGCACCAGTAGGTTCCGCAGATGTAGGCGATGCTGTTCGCTGCGAGCGTCAGGCCGCAGTCAAAGAGCGAAAACCCGAACACTTTGATATAGACAAATCCTGACGAAAGCAGGAAACAGAACAGGGTGCTGTAGGTGGCGACAAGCATCGCCGTCCAAGCGCGAAATCGCGGGCCTTTGAGCACAGCAATCGTCGCGCTCTTGCTAGCCGCATTTGCGTGCATGGGCACGATGTCGCGCCGTGATTCAGTGTAATAGAACCAGACCCACGCAAACGCAATTACCCCGTAAACACCGATTGCGATAAACGTCGCGTGCCACGAAAAGTACGCAACAGTAATCGCGCCCGTCAACGGCGAAGCAAGCGCGACAAGCCCCAAGCCTGTGAGTCCGCGCGAAAGCACGCGCATGCCTTCCACCGGCGCGTAGAGGTCGCGCACCGACGCTCGCGCGCAGACAACGAGCGCTGCCATCGCCGCGCCTTGCAGGCAACGGCAAACGACGAGCCAAAAAAGAGTGGTGACCCATGCGCCCGCAAACGACGTCAGCGCATACGCGGCGCACCCGGCTAACAACACGGGGCGTCGTCCGTAGCGATCCGACAGTGGACCGAGGATCAATTGCGCAAAACCGAATGCCAGCATCAAGCCGGTCAGCGTCAGCGCCGGGTTGCCCAACTCGGCGGCAATGGCCGGTAGCCCAGGCAGATAAAGATCGGTTGCGACTGGCTGGCTTCCGAGCAGGAGTGCCAGCAGAACAATGTATGTGGGCTCGCCACGCGTTGGTATCACCGCGCCAATGGCAGCGCTCAATGATGAAACCAGTCCGGTTGCGGCAAGCCCTGAAACACTTGCCGCAAGCCTTGCCCCCAAGCCTTACGAATGTTCTGAAAATACGCGTCGTCTTCGGTCACTCGATAGCGCAGCGAAGGCTTCAAAAGATCACGTTTCAGAATCAGAACATCAATCGGTAAACCTACCGAAAGATTCGATTTCATAGTTGAATCAAATGACACCATCGCCGATTTCAATGCCTCAGCCATTGGAGTTTCGGGGCGCACAACGCGATCAATAATCGGTTTGCCATATTTGCTCTCACCAACCTGAAAGTACGGTGTGTCACTCGTCGCTTCGATGAAATTTCCCTGCGGATAGATGTGGAACAAGCGTGGTGCTTCGTCACGAATCTGCCCACCAACCAGAAACGTGCAGGTGAAGTCGACTGATGATTGCGAGAGTTGATTTTCCTCAGCATGCGAAATCGCGCCTTTGATTGCTTGACCGAACAGTTCTGCGACATCAAACATTGAAGACGCGTTCAGAATGTGAGTTTCGTCCACCAGCGCCTTGCGTCGGAGGTTACTTACAACACCTTGCGTTGTCGCCAGATTGCCAGCGTTTACGGCAACGATACACCGCTGATTTGGACCGTCAGCGACATCGAAAGTCGTCATCTTGGAAAACGTGGACACGTTATCGACGCCCGCATTAGTACGGGAATCCGAGGCGAAAAGCATGCCCTCGTGTAGGGACATGGCAACACAATAAGTCATAGAGGCGCTCGCGAAAACAAGATTTGAAGCAGACACAACCCGCATTTTAAATTGGCCACGTCAAGGGGCCCTGTCGCGCATTGTCGCGTGGTTATGCTCTAGACAGTCGCGGGACTTATGAAAAATGCTGCTGTCTCAAACACTGATGCCGGAAAGCGTTGATTGACCACACCGATGTGTCGCTTCAAAACAAAATCGAAGAGCAGTGGATCGTATTCTCGAATCCCGCGGAGTACTTTGCCGACCTCCTTAGAAATGAACTTGTACTCTACGAGGCGATTGAGGGACACTTCCGGTAAGTATCCGGGCAGCGGGTAGTCCGAGCCATTCAACAGCCGAGTGTGCCAATGCGAACGCTCAAGGACGCTCTGTAGGAGCGGTCCAACCCGGCTTGTTTCTGTCAACGCCGAGATGTCGCCGAATAACAGTCCGACGAATTGCGGTTCGTCCATCATGCGTGCAAACAATGAGAAGCATTCGACCTCGGGGCCGTTCTTGCCCAGGTCGGTATCGATATCAGTTCCGGTGCTGGCGCAGTGCGCAACGATGACCCGAACACCCCGTTCGAGCGGGCGCCGCAACGCAAGGGGATTGTTCAGCGCCTGAAGCGCGCCAGACCCGAGCAATGGATGTTCGTAGCCGCCGTGACTGATCAAGGGCAGGTTCAATCGCTTTAACGCGTCGTAAAACGGATTGCATCGCTTTGAGGCTGGATCAATATTCATCGCGGAAGGAATCCACTTGACCGCCCGCGCGCCGTGGTTCTTTGCCCACTCAAGGGCTTCGAGACAATCCGCTCGATATGGATGAACCGATGCAACCCATTCGAATCGCTCGGGATGCAGTGCCACTACCTCTGCGGCGTAGTCGTTCGGCACATAAAAAACGGTTCTCTCCGGAATACGATTGCCGAGGTCATCGTGAAAGTGATCCATCGCCAGCAACATGAGCTTCGCGCCAATGGGGCGTCGTTGCTGCAATGCATAGAGTCGCTCGACGTAGGTGTCTGTCACCTCCGCGTTTTGATCGGTTGCGCAAGCGGCGTTGGCGTAGAACTGCGCATGGACATATTCAAACGGATGAAACACGCTCTGCATCTTTGGGTTGACCCAGACGCGACTCTTGCCACCTCCCAATCCTGCCAGATGGACGTGGACATCCCAGGCCTTTGTCGCATCCAGTCCCGCCCACGCTGCCTGGACGATTTCATGCTTCGCCAGACGCTCGGGCATCGGCAACCCACGACACGGATTCCACATTCCCTCACGCGGCCAGATCGCCCATCCAACCGCACCAGCGGTCAATCCTAAGGCGGAGAAGATCGCGGATCGTCTCTTCATTTCAAGGGGTGGCTGTCTATCGTGTGGTCAACCATTTGACTAAATTTAGCAGACTCAATGCGCCGAGAGCAGCCATTACCAGGGCGGGTACGTTTACGAAACTGGATCCAATCATTTCGGCACCGATGAGCGGGCTCAGCAGATAGCCGCCCAGAATGGCACCAGCCATTCCGACCACGATGTCCTGCTGCAGCGCTTGCCATGCACCCGCGCTCATGGAGAGCACGGTGAGCCATACGACTACGCTACCTATTACAAGCCAGATAATGACGTTCATGGGATGGCGGATTTCACAGGGGTGGTTTTAGGTTTCAGTGTCTGGTTCCGTAGGCGACAGCACGCTGGCACACATTCACGCAAACGTCGCGGCATCAAACGCAGTGTGGGCCACCTTGAAGTGCTCGTCTGTGTGGCAGCGCACGTTTCAGCGGAAATATTCGCAGTGGTGGGCGATGGATGGGCGAAGGCGTCGGTCATTAGTGTTGTCGCACCACCGATTGACCGCAGAAACACGTATGACACGAACGAGAAAAGGCCGAAAGCGATCACGGCGCGCTGGTGCACAGAACGCGTGCCTGTTCGCACCTGGCCTCAAGCTTTCCTAAAAACGCAAGTTCACTGCGGGCCGTTTCCTGCGCAGTACGGGAAATTTGGTGCCGCCTTTTACGCTAGACTCGTCGCAACAGAATCGATCACGTCGCCATGCTCAAAGAGACTACCTTGCATAACTTTCAATGAACGAAAACATCTCACACATCCTTGCGCGTATGGCCACGCTTGAAGGTGAACTGCGAACGGCTGTTCAGCAGCAGGAACACAAAATGTTCTTTGAGATTAAAGGCAAACGCGTCGAATTCGAGCGCACGGTGAAGGCGGCGCACAAAAAGCTCAAAAGGAGCTTCTTCCGCTGGTTGATCACTGATCGTCCGCAGAACCTCATTACCGGGCCGATCATCTACGCGATGGTGATTCCGCTCGTCATGCTGGATGCCTGTGTGAGTTTCTATCAAGCAATCTGCTTTCCGATTTATCGGATTACCAAAGTTCGGCGCAGCGACTACATCGTGTTTGATCGCAGGCACTTGGGCTACCTGAATTTTATCGAGAAATTTCACTGCACTTACTGCGAGTACGGCACTGGACTGATGGGCTACATGAGCGAGATTTTGGCCAGAACCGAGCAGTATTTTTGCCCCATCAAACACGCTCACATGATTCTCGGTACGCACTCGCGCTACAACCGCTTCCTCGACTACGGCGAGGCCGACGCTTATGAAGCCAAGCTGAACGAATTTCGTGTCGCGCTGGGAAGAGTGAAATAGGTCGAGTGGAGAAATCCCGGCATTCAACGACTATTGCAAAGTCCTGAGCGTAGAAAACTGGCGCGCGAGTGCCATCCTGACGCATTTATCAACATGGTTGACGCCACAGCGCGACTGGGTTCAAACCCGTGTGAAGATCGGAATAGTGCAGGTCGACAGGAATATCGGTGTCTGGTGGCTTGATTGCGCTACGCTGGCAAGTGTTCGACGCATCGTGTAGCTAAAAACGCATTCGCTGCATGGCGCGTTTGCAATCAGCATCATGGGCGTCTTGATTGGCTTGTATCTGCTTTGGCGACGCGAGTGGCGATGGCTCATTACGCTCGCTCTGGTGTTGCCCGGCGGTAGGTTGACGAACGTGCTGCTGAAGCAAGTTTTTCAGCGTGATCGCCCCACCCTGAATGGTGTGGTGAGCCTCTTGACAGACTACAGTTTTCCGAGTGGACATGTCACAGCGGCAACGCTACTTTACGGCTTTCTGGCTGCGTTTCTAATGTCAAAGTTACCGAGCTTGAGCCACCGTTTGATCGTCGTAATTTGCGCTTGCGTACGGGTGTGTCTCGTGGGCCTATCCCTCGTCTACCTTGGCGTTCACTATTTCAGCGTCGTCGTAGCTGCTGCATCAGGAAGCATCGCTTGGCTGGTCATGTGGCTTATCGTGTTGGGTTCGTTCCGACGAGGCTGAATTCGACGCGATCTTGGCCGTTGCCGCTGCTGGGAACAACCGACGGTACACCCAAAAAATTTGTGTGCTCAGTACGTCAACGCACAGACCAACGCTCAAGTGCGTTGCAACATGAGCCTCGATGTATCGGAGGGACAACGATAGCCTGGTTCAATCCAACTGACTGTGTTTGCCCGAGAGCTAATCGCTGAATCACTTGATCGCGCCCACTTCAGTCAAGCTCCCAAACGAGCATTGCCATCAAATTTACAGACGAGAGCGAAGCATGATTACTCGAAGAAACGTTCTCTTGGGAATCGGCGCAGGTGCTGTGATTGTCCCAGTGTTTTCTGGCTTCAGGTCGAGCAACACTGAACAAGATGCTGCCCGTGCGTTGCGAAGCCGCATGACTACGGGTACAAGCGACAGGCCTCAGTTGATGCGAGAACTGATCCGTTACGCCACGCTTGCGCCGTCGAGTCACAACACTCAATGCTGGCGGTTTCAGGCGTTCGAAAAATCGATCTCCATCTTGCCCGATGTGTCGCGGCGTTGCCCTGCTGTTGATCCGGATGACCATCACCTTTTCGTGTCGCTGGGTTGTGCAACCGAAAATCTGGCTCTGGCTGCATTGGCAAATGGGCTTCAAGCTGAGGCGCGATTGGATTCAAATGGAACAGGCCGCATCGCAGTAAACCTGGAAGCGACAACGCGGCGACTCACGCCCTCGTTTCAGGCGATCACCGAGCGGCAATGTACTCGTGGCGAGTACGACGGGCATCCGATCTCGCCGACTGAGCTTCGACTGCTCGAGCGGGCCGGAACGGGCAACGGCGTGCGCGTACAGATGTTGATTGCGCGCCCAATGATCGAGCGCGTGCTGGAATACGTCGTCGCAGGAAATGTCGCGCAGGTGAATGACAACGCGTTTGTCAGCGAACTGAAATCATGGATTCGCTTCAGTGCGGGTGAGGCGCTGAGCACCGGCGATGGACTTTTCTCAGGCGCATCCGGCGTGCCAGTGATGCCACGTTGGCTCGGCAGTCCCGCGATGAGCCTGTTCTTCACAGCACAGTCCGAGAACGAGCGCTATTCAAAACAAATTCGTAGCTCCGCCGGCATCGCGGTGTTTGTGTCCGAAGCGAACGACAAGCCGCACTGGATCGAAGCCGGGCGTTGCTATGAGCGCTTCGCCCTACAAGCCACGGCGTTGGGTATACGCAATGCTTTTTTGAATCAGCCGGTAGAAGTGTCTTCTATTCGGCCACAGTTCGCCACATGGTTGGGTCTGGCACCGGGCGCACGTCCCGATCTCGTCGTGCGCTTTGGGCGTGGGCCGACGCTGCCGTTATCAATGCGGCGACCCGTGCAGGACGTTTTGGTGTAGATGTTTACGCAACTCAAAGAGGCCAAAGCGATGACCTGGATTACATGGATCGCGATGGGTGTCGGCATGCTTCTCGTCGCGGTAGTTGCACTGGTCGTACTCGGTGATGCCCGCTGGGCGAACGCGACAAACGTGCAGATGACGCTGCTTGAAGCCGCCCGCGTGCCAATGCCGGCAGGCCGCTACGACGCACGGGAGATCGACAGTCTGCCCGCACCAGTGCAGCGCTACTTTCGCACGGTGCTGAAGGACGGGCAGCCTTTCATCGTTGCCGCAACGTTTGAGCTGACCGGCACCATCAACATGTCGGCCACCGGCGAGAACTGGAAACCATTCACGTCTTGGCAGCGCGCTGTCGTACACCGCCCGGGCTTTCTGTGGAACGGTCGGGTGGCGATGCTGCCCGGGTTTGCAGCGCACGTTCACGACAGCTACATCGCAGGCACGGGCACGTTGCACGCGGCGATGCTGGGCCTGTTCACCGTGGCCGCGGTGCAGGGCGGCGGCGAGATCGCGCGTGGCGAAATGATGCGTTACTTCGCCGAGATGGCGTGGTATCCCACTGCATTGCTGCCCAGCCAGGGGGTGCGTTGGGACGCCGTGGACGATCATTCGGCAAATGCCACGCTGGTGGACGGCCCGATCAGCTTGAGCTTGCTGTTCAGGTTCGATGAAGCCGGGCAGATCACGTCGATACACGCCGATGCGCGTGGTTCCGGTGTCGGCAGGGACATGGTCATGCTCCCTTGGGATTGCAACGTCTCAAACTACCAGCTACGCCACGGCATGATGGTGCCGATCCGCGGCGAGGTCGCTAAAGGGAACAAGCCCTATTTCGTAGGAGCGCTCACGTCGCTGGCCTACGAGTTCTCGCCATGAACCACCTTGTGGACGGGTTGGTGCCATGCTTTGGCTGTACGCAGTTCAGTTCGCAGCGCCACTCATCTTAGTCGGCTGGCTGGTGGGTATGCCCGCGGGCAGCGGTTTGGGGTGTGTGGTGCAGGTCTTTGGAAGCTTTGCGGCGCTGGTCGTCATGGCGTTGCATGGCATCTGCCTGTTGCCGCCCTGGTGGATGCCTTTTGTCTTCGCTGTCGCGCTTGGGCTGGCGGTATGGGTGAGATGGCACAGTGTCGGACCGTTCGTGACCGCACTGCCAGTCACTTGGGGCACGTGGGTCGTGGTGGTTCTCTTCATTGCGCTGGGCACCGCGTCGACCTACGGTACGGTAATCGCATTACAAAGCCGCGACACCCCGGCCGTGGGAGTCGTGAATCTGACCTTCCCGCTGGAGCCAGGTCGCTATCTCGTCGTCACTGGCGGCAGCAACTTCAGTACCAACCTGCACTCGAAACGCTCAACAGCGGGGTTCCTCGCTATCGCGCGTGGCGTGGGCAATCGTATGGTGTCGATCTCGGGGCGCTCAACGCTGTCGGGCTCCGCGCTCGTGGCGTGCAGCCTGCCAACCCCGCGACTATGTCATTTACGGTGCGCGCGTGCTGTTGCCTTGCGCGGGGCAGGTAATCATCGCGGTGGACGGTCTGCCTGACGTGCCAGTGCCCGAGGTCGACCGCGATCATTTCGCTGGCAACCATCTGCTGCTGCGCTGCGCCGAGGCCGATGTGATCCTCGGACGCCTGCAGCCGGGCAGCGTGCGGGTCGGTGCGGGGGGCCAACGTCGCCTGGGGTGATTGGCTTGGTTCGGTGGGCAACTCCGGCCATACCGGAGCGCCGCATCTGCACATCCACGCGCAGAGCCAAGGCTCGACCGACATGCCGCTCAACGGCGATCCAAGGCCGATCCAGTTCAACGGCCGCTTTCTGGTGCGCGGCGACCGCATCGAGGTGCCATGAGCATCAAGGTACGCCGCATTTTCTTTGCCGCTCTGGCGTTGGCATTCGTAAGCGCGGCGCTGCTTGTGAAGTGGCAGTTCGACAGCGACATGCAGCAAGCACGTGCTCAAGCGGCACGGAGCAGCGTGTTAATGCCAACACGCTGCGGCCCGATCGAGTATGAAGAGGCAGTTAGCGGAGTGCCGTTGTTGGCCGTACACGGCAGCGGCGGCGGTCACGACCAGGGCATGGCCTTCGCGGCTGGGTTGGCCGCGCAGGGCATCCGGGTCATAGCCATGTCGCGCTTCGGCTACCTGCGAACGCCCAGGTCTGCCTGCTCGACGCCTTGGGCATCTCCAAGGCAGCCGTCATCGGCGGTTCGGCTGGTGCCCCGTCAGTGCTGCAGTTGGCCATCGATCACCCGGATCGGGTTAGTGCGCTGGTAATGCTGGTGCCGCTGACCTACAAACCCCCGACGCAGGCTGACTCTGCACCGCAACTGCCGCCATGGGTCGAGGCGAAAATGATGCGTGTGATCGGATCGGATTTCCTGTTCTGGGCAGCGTTGCATGTCGCGCGCGACCAGGTCATTAAGTGGGTGCTCGCGACACCCCCCGAACTGCTTCTGCACGCCAGTCCGCAAGAACGGGCGCGAGTCGATGGCATGCTCGACAACATTTTGCCGGTGTCCCTGCGTGCGGAGGGCTGACGCAACGACACTGCGGCGGGCAAGCACCTATCGCCATCTCCGTTGGAGTCGGCACTCGCGCCGACGCTGGTCATCAGTGCGCGTGACGACCGCTACGGGCCCTATGCCAGCGCGCAGTACACGGCGGGTCGGATTCCGGGCGCGCAGTTCATCGGCTTCGACGAAGGCGGGCACACGTGGGTCGGTCATGATGACGAGGTGCGCGCGGCTATCGTTCGTTTGCTCCTGCGTCCGGCTCAGCCATGACGCTGCAGTTGCCTTGATTATCCGGGGTGGCTGCGGTCGGACTGGCTTGTCGATATGCGGGCACTATGAAGCGCGTCAGTGAGCTACTTAGGTTTCGAATGCCGCATGATGATTTCTTAGTCATGGGCGGGCAGACGGGGGTAGTCGCGATTGTGCCGACGTTGCTTCGCCAATTCGGCGGCTGACGCTTTGGCGTAGCCGTCTCCACTGCGCCATTCACCGTGACGAAATAATCGCAGTTGATGCCATGCGTCGCGGTGTACTCGCTGTCCGTCTCCTTCTGATGTATCGGCAGCTTCACTATTTGCAAGTGAGGCCGGGCCGGTCAGTCGGCGTGTCAACGGTTGTTTACTCGATGGTGGCTGCGCTGCTTCTGGTTGCCCGAAGTAGCGGGCCGTCGCCTTCGTGCGCATCGTCTACAGCTGTTGCCGAAGACCCGTTCGGTACTCGCTTCGCCCCAAAACGCTACATGAGCCAGCTCATGGGGTTTGCCGTTTTCAGCGTTCGAGTCGTTCAATGCCGAGCGACTTCAGCACGTACTTTTCGTAGATCGGCTCCGACGTGCCGTTCTTCATTTTGTACATGAAGTACTTCTCGTATCCAACCTTGGCCAGATGAACCCATTTGCCCTTCTTGAACCAGTTCACATTGCGCGGCGGAATCTGCGGCATGGCTACGAATGCGGCGCCGGTGTCACCCATGTCGGCCAGGCAAATCGCATTCCATGTGCCCTTTTCCGTGGCGGGTTTCCCTGCGATTTCGTTGGCGATGTTGTGGACGATCGCGGTCACCATGGTCTCGATCATGTAACCCGTCTTCGGTGCGCCGGTAGGCACTGGCGTCACCTCGACCGGTGGGATCGCCACGCAGACGCCCGCCGAAAATATGTTGCGGTATTTCTTGCTGCGCTGATGCTCGTCAATCAAAACAAAACCGCGCGGATTGCACAAGCCTTCAACGGCCGCAACCGCATCCACGCCCTTGAAGGCCGGCAGCATCATGCTGAATTTAAAGGGCAGTTCATGGTCCTTCTTCGGTTGCCCGTTGTCGTCCATTTCGGTCACGAACATCTTGCCAGCCTCAACCTTGGTTACCTTGGCATTGGTAATCCACTTGATGTCGTTGTTGCGGAACTCCGACTCCAGCATCGACTTAGAATCGCCCACGCCACCCAGCCCCATGTGCCCGACGTAGGGCTCGCTAGTCACGTAGGTAATGGGCACTTTATTTCGCAGCTTGCGGCGCTTGAGGTCGGTATTGAAGATAAACGCGAACTCGTACGCGGGTCCGAAGCACGACGCGCCGGGCATCGCACCGATGACCGCAGGGCCCGGATCAGACAGAAACTCTTTGTACTTCGCCCAGGCCGCTTCGGCATGATCGACTTTGCAGATTGACTGAGTGTGGCCTTCGGGTCCAGCCCCTGGCACTTCATCAAACGAGAGCTTGGGACCCGTGGTGATCACAAGATAGTCGTATGCCATTCGGCTGCCGTCGGCAAGCTCCAGCGCATTGCCGTCAGCGTCGATGCGCTGCACCTGCTGCGCGACAAAGTCGATGCCCTTTTTCTTGAGGTACGGGCTGATCGGAAAGGTGATGGTCCCGCGCTCTCGCCAGCCGACTGCCAGCCATGGGTTGGATGGCACAAATTGAAAATAGTCGACCGAATTGACGACAGTGATTTTGTGCGACGAGTCGAGCAGCGCGCGCAACTCATACGCTGCGGGCATACCGCCGATGCCAGCGCCGAGGATGATGATGTGAGCCATGGTTTTCTCCTGTGAGCCGGCAATCCGGCGGTGGTGGGTGACGCGGCATCGATAGGGCTTGGCCAGACCGGCGCGTCAGCGCTCAGGCCCACCCTCTGATTGGCCAAAGGCGGTGACGGCTTTGGCAAAGTTAGGTTTGATAGCGACCTTCAATTTCATTGCGGCTCAGCGCGTGGAACGAGGACATCTCATGCGACAGATGCAACCTTGAACGCATCAGCAATTCGCACACGGTGTCAGGTAGCTGCGGTCGTGCTGCCGCCGAGGGCCACACAAGCCCGCCGCAGCCGCGTCTCAGCCGCATCAGCCACGGTCTTGACCTCTGGCTTGCCGACCAGGTCGACCATGATCTGCGGATCGAGGAAACCGACCACGACGCGCCCAGGTGCTTCCTCGCGCACGATGACGTTACACGGCAGCAGCAGGCCAATATCGGGCACTGCTTGCAGGGCTTGGTGGGCCAGCGGTGGATTGCACGCACCAAGGATGCGATAAGGCGGCATATCGATGCCCATCTTCTCCTTCATCGCGTGCTGAATATTGATGTCGCTGAGGACACCGAAGCCCTCGGTTTTCAATGCTGCAATGGTTTTAGCGAGCACGTCGTCAAACGATGCGCCAGTGAGTGTGGTTGTGAATCCGTACATAAGATACCTTTGTGGTTAGTGGTGGAACTTAGATATGCGCTAACGCAATTGATCCTGTTTCGCGGACCAATTTGGACAGCTCGATAACACCGATTTGCGGCTCGGTCGACTGTGACTGTTTGAGGAGACAGGGAAGTGCGCTCGGTCTGCCCGCGTTCAATGGCCAGCCGTGCAATGAGCAGAGGGTCATATGTGTCATCCATAAGCGCGCGCTCAGTGCGAAGCGCCATCTTGTCGCACTAAATCAACGCAAGTACGCGGGCGCGCCGAAACGGCAGCGGATTGAAGCGGTCGTACAGGGTCGTCTTCGCGAACACCAGAAACTCGCCGTTCGCTGGGCTGTGAAGCTCGGCGGCTTTTATCCGTCTCGCATGCACGCCTTGATTGCTCTGTAGACTTTCCAAATCGTCCCAGCCCCATTTCCACCAAGCCTTCGGCACGGCGCAGCAGAAATAGCGCGTCCAGCCCCATGCGCTGTGCCATGGCCAAGCCTTCGCCGGGGCCGGCGACTAGCAGCGCGGTGGCCCACGCGTCTGCATGCATGCAACTGCTGGCTAATACGGTGACCGACGCCACGGCGTTGTTCACCGGCGCAGCACGACGCGCGTCCATGGTGTGTGCGAGGCGCGTATCGCCGATCTGGAAAAAGCGCCTGTAGTCGCCCGAAGTGGCCACCGCCAGATCCTTAAGTTCGATAACCCCGTGCACCGCGCGGTGCCCGACCTCGGGGCGCTCCAGCGCTACGGCCCAGGGTTCACCGCTGGCTTGACTGCCGAGGGCGCGCAGTTCACCATCCAGCGCCAACAGCGCATGCTCAACCCCGTGCTGTTGTAGTACCGCAGCCATGAGATCCACCGCATAGCCTTTGGCAATCCCGCACAGGTCTAGCTGCAGCCGCGCGCTTTTGCGAGCGCGTCCTCTGGGCCGATCCAACGTCAGTGCCTGAGTGTTGGGGCACTCGCCCTGGCGCGCAGCGTGGATCACGGCAGCGTCT
>JBDSYI010000326.1:0-2241 GCA_039925745.1 Casimicrobium sp.
GATGCGACTCTGAGTCAGCTAAATTTTGCGTGCCGCTTTTCGATAAACGCGCGGATGCCTTCTGCGAAATCATCCTTTGCCGCGCAGGCCGAAAAACTGTCCGCTTCGGCGTTCAGTTGCTCGCTCATGGTGTTTGACAGCGATGTACTGATCAGTCGCTTCGCGCCCGCCATCGAACCGGGTGCGCTGCGGGCAATTTGTTGTGCAATTTTGTCAACGATAGCATCGATATCGGCGAGCGGCACAACCTTGTTAACGAAGCCCAAACGCTCCGCTTCATCGGCCTTGATACGCTCCGAAAGTAACGTCATTTCCATAGCCTTTTTCATACCGACAAGGCGTGGCAGGAAGTAGGATTGGCCACCGTCCGGTGTGAGGCCAATCGCTTTGTAGGCGGTGGCGAAATAGGCGTCGTCACTGGCGATCGTCAGGTCGCACCCGATGGCGAGACTCATGCCAAATCCAGCGCAGGCTCCGCGTACTTTGGCCACTGTGATGATCGGCATGCGCTGCATCAATTCGATACCCCCGTGCAGATAGGCAATCATGTCGCGGAAATGCACTTGTCGCTCCGGCCCCGGTGTTTCGAGGGTTGCGGCGAAGCCTTTGATGTCGCCGCCCGCCATAAAATGCTCGCCTGCGCCTTGAACGATGACGACGCGAATCGACGCGTCGGCAGCGATCTGCTGGATCGCGGGTACGAACGCTTTTGTCATTGCCTGATCAAGCGCATTGAGCGCCTTCGGGCGATTCAGTGTCAACGTAGCAACGCCGGCGATCGTGGCGTGTGGGGCAACGACGATTGGTGCGTCAGAACTCATGCAAAAACCTCAAAAGCGGTACGAACAGTAGTGAAGTGTATGTCGACGATGTCGGTTACGTCGTGTGCGTAACCACCTGCCATCGTGATGGTGATCGGAATGGCGGCGTCTTTCGCCGTTGTCATCACGAAGTGGTCACGCGCCTGCAGACCGACCTTTGTGAGTTTTAAACGGCCCAGACGGTCGCCTTCGTAAGGGTCTGCGCCTGCGAGATAAATCATGGCATCGGGCCGGAATTTGCTGATGATGTCAGGCAGATGCGTGTGCAAATTTTCAAGGTACGCTTGATCATCGCAACCGTCGACGAGTTCAACGTCGAGCGTGCTGATTTCTTTGCGGACCGGATAGTTGCGGGCGCCGTGCATCGAGAAGGTGAAAACGGAGGGATCGCCCGCGAAAATACTTGCCGTACCGTTCCCCTGGTGCACGTCCAGATCGCAAATTAGAACGCGCATAAGACCCAAATTTCGCTGCAAAACTCGGGCAGCGACGGCGGCGTCGTTGTAGCAACAAAACCCCTCGCCGTGATCGCGAAACGCGTGATGTGTGCCGCCCGCGAGATTGATGGCGCAGCGCTCAACTAACGAAGCTTTGGCCGCGGCAAGCGTCGCGCCCGCTGATCGGCGCGCACGCTCGGCCATGAACGGGCTCCACGGAAAACCTATCTGGCGGATTTCTGTCGCTGTGAGCTTGCCATCCGACATCCGGCCAACGTAGGCGGCGTCGTGCGCTAGCAGCAGCTCGTCGTCCTTTGCTGCCGGTGCGACCTCCAGCGAGTCTGGCGCGAAGGCTTGCACGGCCTCGCGCAGCAGCGAATACTTCTGCATCGGAAAGCGATGGCCTTCAGGCAGCGGCAACACAAAGTGATCGGTGTAGAAAACTTTCACGAGCACCTTCAAAAATTCATTTGTGGGGCGCATTGTGTCGTCGCGCGGTGCTCGCAATCCTCATGTACCAGGGCGTACATTGCGGTTGCTGCGCTCCGGGCTTCTAACACTGCATCCCCAAAAAAAAATTTTTGGAGGTGCTCTCATTCCGCGTCGCTCTTAAATGGCGAACTTTCGCCCAACTCTTCGAGCGTATGCGCCACTCCGATTGTTTCGCGAGCCAGGTAGTCGTCGACCGCTGCCGCGAACCGCTCATCGGCGAGCCAGTGCACGGAATAGGTAGCCGTTGGCAGCAAGCCCCGGGCGAGCTTATGCGCGCCTTGCGCGCCGCCTTCAAAGTGCTGAAATTGGTTTGTGATGCACCATTCAATCGGCTGGTAATAGCACGCCTCAAAGTGCAACGACTTCAGTGATTCAAGCGTGCCCCAGTAGCGACCATATACCGTGTCGCCGCTGGCGACGCAGAGCGACGTACACAGAGGTTCACCATCGCGTTCGCCGACGAAAAGCACCGCAGCACCCTCGCAGTCATG
>JBDSYI010000327.1:0-12593 GCA_039925745.1 Casimicrobium sp.
TAGTTCGCTATTTCCATGTTGCGTTCGCCAGGCAACTACGGTGCTGCCGACTAGAATCTTATGCGTCTAGGGCTAACACACAGACAATTGATTTGTGTTCGCGCAATTTGTGCCGCCATCAAAGGAACTCGCTCACTTGGATTATTTAAGTCGAATACTGAACGCCAAAGTCTACGACGTGGCCGTCGAAACTTCGCTTGTTCAAGCTAAGGTTCTTTCTGCGCGCGTGGGAAATAATGTGTTGATCAAGCGGGAGGATGAGCAACCCGTGCATTCATTTAAGCTGCGTGGCGCTTACAACAAGATGGTGCATCTTCCTGCCAAGCAGCTGGCGTCTGGGGTGGTGACAGCCAGCAGCGGCAACCATGCGCAGGGCGTGGCGCTGGCGGCGCAGAAGCTGGGCGTAAAAGCGACCATCGTAATGCCCATGACAACGCCTGCAATCAAAGTCGATGCTGTTCGCGCGCGCGGTGCAAAAGTCAAACTGCATGGCGAGTCCTATTCAGATTCGTACGATTACGCGCAAAAACTTGTGAAATCTACGGGTAAAGCATTCATTCACCCTTACGACGACCCCGACGTCATTGCAGGACAGGGCACTATCGGGATGGAAATTCTGCGCCAATATCAAGGCGACATTGATGCCATATTTGTCGCGGTCGGCGGCGGTGGACTCATCTCGGGCATCGCAGCTTACGTAAAGGCGGTGCGGCCCAAGGTCAGGATAATCGCTGTAGAACCGGTGGATCAGGCCGCAATGACAAAATCTTTGAAGGCGGGAAAGCGAATAACTCTGCCCACAGTCGGATTGTTTGCCGAGGCGACGGCTGTCAAGCAGGTTGGCGTGGAAACATTTCGATTGTGTCAGCAGTATGTTGATGACACAGTGTTGGTGTCAAACGACGAAATTTGTGCTGCGATTAAGGACGTCTATACCGATTGCCGTGCCATTCTTGAGCCAGGTGGCGCCGCTGCAATTGCGGGGCTAAAAAAATACTTGGAAAAACACCGCAGTCAGGGCAAAACTTACGTTGCTGTTGCGTGCGGATCGAACATGAATTTTGACCGCCTAAGATTCGTCGCTGAGCGAGCTATGGTCGGTGAGTCACGGGAGGCCGTGTTCGCGGTCACCCTTCCGGAGAAGCCTGGCAGCTTTCGCGTTTTTTGTGACGTATTGGGGCCACGGGCGGTCACAGAGTTTAATTATCGATATTCGGGCGGTGACGTCGCGCATGTTTTCGTTGGCGTAGAAATCGCGCATAAGCGCGACATCGTCGAGTTGACGCGTGACATCAAAAAGGCAGGTATGGTTGCCGTCGATCTCACTGACAACGAGATGGCGAAACTGCACTTGAGGCATCTCGTTGGCGGTCACGCTCCCGGAGCGGGGGGCGAACGAGTGTTTCGATTCGATTTCCCAGAGCGCCCCGGCGCATTGGCGCAATTTTTGCGTGTGATGGATGTAAGTTGGAACGTAACCCTGTTCCATTACCGTAACCATGGTGCCGACGTTGGGCGCGTGCTTGCGGGAATACAAGTGCCGGAGCGAGATAGAGCGAAGCTGGATGAGTTTTTGAGGCGTATCGTAGATTTAGGATATGCGTGGGTTGATGAGACGGAAAACGTCGCATACAAGCTTTTTCTGGGCATGAACCAGAACCACGCCAAAATTTAATTGAGTCTTGTCGATGCGATCTGACAGCAACTTTCCGTTGTCATTACGTCGCGAAGCGTCGACAGAAAACAGAAAAGTCGTAGAAAATTGGTTTGACACGATGCAATTCACCCCGACCCATGGCAAACTGAATGACAATGTTCTTTTCCCGGTGGCCAAGTCATGCTGATGGCAGTCCCTGATACGCAAGCCGCCTCAGTCAGCGGCCTTAAGGTAATGGTGATCGACGATAGCAATACTATTCGGCGTAGCGCCGAGATTTTTTTGCTACAAGCGGGCTGTCAGGTGATTCTTGCCGAAGACGGCTTTGACGCGCTCGCTAAAATCGCGGATCATCGCCCTGATGTGATTTTTGTCGACATAATGATGCCGCGTCTGGATGGTTACCTCACCTGCGCGCTCATCAAGAAGAACGCGAAGTTTAAGGCGACTCCGGTGGTTATGTTGTCGTCCAAAGACGGGCTCTTTGATCGTGCGCGAGGGCGGATGGTGGGTTCCGACCAATACCTGACAAAACCGTTCACAAAAGAAAGTCTGATTTCCGCCGTTGCGTCCTTCTCTGGACGAGATCGCGCAGTTTAGTGAGGATGTACTATGCCCGTTAAGAGAGTTCTGGTGGTTGATGATTCCCCCACCGAGCGCCATGCCATATCAGAAATACTTCGTCGCGCGGGGTATGAAGTTAACACTTGCGATAGTGGAGAAGAAGCAGTTGTCCAATCCAAGCTCCTCCTTCCTGATCTCATCCTTATGGATGTAGTAATGCCTGGCCTTAATGGTTTCCAGGCCACGCGGATGATTGCCAGAGATGAGGCTACTCGACACATTCCGGTCATTATCTGCACTACCAAGAGTCAGGAAACTGACAAGATCTGGGGGCTGCGGCAGGGCGCGCGTGACTACGTCGTGAAGCCGATTGTTGCTAGTGATTTGCTCGACAAAATGGCTCGAATCGAATAAATAGATGTTCAGTTCAGCCAGCATTTGCACCGCGTACGGCCATGCGCCAGCTTATTTGTTGCGGCTCGCGACGTCGACTTGCGGTTGTTCTCGTGGCCATTTGGTGAGGAGCGTTGCGCGTGGCTCGTGATCGCAATCGTCTGCGCGATTTCCAGGAAGGCCTGGCGAAGCGGCTGCGTCAAGCCGCGGAGTTGCCGCAGCGGCAATCGCGTCTAGCCGTTCAGGTAGGTGATCGCGGCTATTTATTAAACTTGGACGACGTGTCTGAGGTGTCGCCGTTAGGTTTGATCGCCCCGGCGCCGTTGACGCAACCTTGGTTTCTCGGAGTCACAAATGTGCGCGGTACGCTGTACGCCGTTAGCGATTTTGCGCTGTGGCTCGGACTTCATGTAACCTCGGATTTGAATGCCAAGCGGCTAATTTTGCTCGGTCAGAGGCTCGGAAAAGTTCGTGCTGGTCTCGTAGTCACGCGTGTTGTTGGATTGCGCCTGCTTGACGAAATGAAGGCGCATGATGCGCCGCTGAGACGGACTTGGGAAAGTGCATCGTGGCAAGACCGGGACGGTGTTGGTTGGGTTGAAGTGGATCTGGAAAAGCTTGCCGTTGACGGTGAGTTCTTGCAGGTTGTTCGATGAGAATTAATGGGGGATGGGGGCTATGAAGCTTACGTTGGGAAAAGTCTTCAAGGGCAAGGGCTCGAACGCATCGGGAGACATTCCGACGGTAGTTGTGTCGGCGCCGCTCGCGAGTGATACCGGGATGGCGGGGGCGTACGACCCGACTCGGGCCGTATCTGTCGTGGAACAGTTGCGGGCAGCTGCTCGCGGCGGCAAAGCTGTGAAACAACTGCCGCTAATCGGCCACTTGTCGACAGCAAAACAATTTCAATATTTGGCTGCGGCGCTGGCAACTAGCTTCGTACTAATGTTAATTTTGTTCGGCTTGTACGCTGTCGAGGCGCGTAAAAATTCTGCGCAAGTAGCGGCGGCAACTGAGATGCAAATGCTTGCGCAAAGACTTGCGCGCGGCGGCGCGCAGTCAGAGATGGGTGGGGCAAATGGATTCGACGTGCTTCAAACCAGTCGAGATCAATTCAAATCAAACTTGAAAGCCTTGTCTACGGGCGGCGAATATCGTGGCGTTTCGCTTAGCGAACCGCAAAACGATGCCGTTAGGGCAGCGGCGGCAGATCTTGAAAAACGTTGGACGCCGATCGATGGCAAAGTCGACGAGTTGGTCGCCGCACGTGGAATTCTGACGTCATTGTCACAAGCGGTCAGCAACGTAAACCAGGGCAATCAAGGGCTGTTAGAACTCGCCGAGCAACTTGCGACCCAGATGTCCACGGCTGGCGGACGCGAAATCTCGCTGGCCAACAACCTGGTGATGCTCACCCAGCGTATCGCAAAAAACGCGAACGCTCTGATTGGTGATGAAGTTGACTCCGACGTTGCTTTCCTGTTGGGTAAAGACACTGCCACATTCCGCGACATCGTAAACGGCTTGCTTCAGGGCAGCGAGGCATTACGTGTCAGTGCGATTCGTGACGGTGAAGCTAAGCAGACTTTGACCGAGTTGGGAGCGAAGTTCCAGGAGACCGAGCGCCGGCTGGTTGAAGTGTTGCGTGCCATGCCTCGACTCTTGGCTGGCAAGCAAGCCGCCAAGGTCATTACTACGGAGGCCGAGCCATTGATGGCTGGCGCCAAAACGCTGTCGACGGCGTATGAAGGCGCGGGGAACACCGCTAACTTCGCGCTCTATCTCGCTGCCGCCTTCGGATTGCTGTCGTTACTTTTGGGCATCGCACTCGGTTACTTGTTCCTGAATGAAGCGCGTATCCGGGCTGCAGAAAATGAGCGTGAGAACCAGCGTAACCAAGAAGCCATTTTGCGGCTGCTTAACGAGATGGGCACCCTGGCTGATGGCGATTTGACGGTGAAAGCTAGCGTCACGGAAGACGTTACCGGTGCGATCGCAGACTCCATCAACTTCACGGTTGATGAGTTGCGTAAGGTTGTGTCGGACATCAACACAACGACGGGCGAAGTTACCGGCGCTACGCAGGCCGCACAGGCGATTTCCCAGCGCCTATATCAGGCATCGCAGCGACAATCAGGCGAGATTCAGCGCTCCAGTGCGCTGGTGTTGCAGATGGCGCAATCGATTAATGAAGTGTCAGCGTCAGCAACCGAAGGGTCCAGGGTCGCGCAACAATCGTTGAGTGCCTCGGAACAAGGCGCAAAAGCTGTGCAAAACCAGATTGCGGGTATGAACGAGATTCGCGCACAAATTCAGGAAAGCTCGAAGCGCATTAAGCGGCTCGGTGAAAGCTCGCAGGAAATTGGCGAGATTGTCGAGTTGATCTCGGACATTACCGAACAGACCAACGTGTTGGCGCTAAACGCCGCTATTCAAGCGGCGTCAGCTGGTGAAGCAGGGCGCGGATTTACGGTGGTTGCAGAAGAGGTGCAGCGTCTCGCTGAGCGCTCCGCCGAAGCAACAAAGCAGATCGAAGCGCTCGTACGCGCCATTCAAGCGGACACTCAGGATGCTGTGAACGCGATGGAAAAAACCACTCAGGGCGTTGTCGAGGGAACGCGACTCTCCGACGCCGCTGGTCAGACACTGGCGGAAATTAGCCGTGTTTCACGCGATCTTGCTGGTCTCGTGAGCAGCATTTCCGCGCAAACGCAGACACAGTCAGCGTCGGTGTCTGAAGTGACACGCGGCATGCAAGACATTCTCGCGGTGACAGAAGAAACGTCACGCGGAACGCAACAAACCAACGTTTCGATTGAAGAATTGGGACGACTGGCACAAACGCTTCGCGGCTCCGTCGCGGGCTTCAAGGTGTAACTGAGCGGGAGTTAGCAAGCTGTGGCGATTGATATTCCGCTCGAACTCGACAGCGGCCCCATTACGTGGGTAAAGGCGGAAATCGAGAGCGCGCTATTCCGCGCTCTCGAGGGCATTGCGCAACTTCGCACAGCGCCGAGCGCGGATCTGCGTAACGCCGTTCGCGCTGAGCTACATCAGGTATCCGGCGCATTAGAGCTGGTAGGCATCGAAGGTCTCGCAGTTCTCGTTCAAGAATTTGAAAGGCATTTTGGCGCGAACGTCGAAGTTGTATCGCCGGAGGCGTTAGACCTCGTTGACCGCGGCTGCCGTCGACTGTTGTCGCACTTAAAGGAAATGATCAGCGGCTCACCGCCTGTTCCTCTGAGATTTATCTCTGAATATCTGGCGCTGGGCAAGCTTCACCAGGCAAAGTACGGCCCAGCTGACTTGTTCTTCCCGGATTTATCACGTCGTCCGGCAAAACTTAATAATGGTGATGTACCTGAACCATCGCGAATGCCGGCCTTTTTGTTACGCCAGCGGCGAGATTTTCAACATGGATTGTTACAGTGGTTGCGTGGCAGTGATGCTGGCCTGGATCAAATGCGGCGAGTCATCGCCGATATCGAAGCAGCCTATCCACTGCCCTCGCAACGTTCTTTTTGGTGGGCAACGCACGCACTGCTAGAGGCGACACACGGCGGATTCGTTGAGCCATCGACTGCGTTGAAGCAACTCATGGCGCGGGTCGATCTACAGGTTCGACGGTTCGTAGAAGGTTCAACGCGAGTCGCGGATCGATTGCGCCGCGAGGTGCTCTATCACGTGGCCCGCGCTCGTAATGGCCATGCTTTGGTGGATGAAGTTAAAGCGCTCTACGAACTGGATGTGCTCGTACCAAAGCGCATTCCGCGCGAGATAGATGTGGTGGCTTTGCAGCCCGCCATTGCTCATCTGACTGGCATCGTTAACCGCTGTAAAGACGCGTGGGCGAGCCATACGGCAGGGCGAAGCACTGCGCTGCAGAAATTGCGAGACATTACGGCCGAGTTGCCTGCAGCGTGTGACGCTTTGCAGATGCCAGACTTTTCGAGCCTCGGTCGAGGCATCGCATCGGCGGCAAACTCCGCCGTTGAGGAGAAAAATGTCGGCGAGGATTTGTCGATTGAACTGGCAACTAGTCTTATTTTGATTGAGACTGCGATTGAGCATATCGCTGCGTTGCCGTCATCATTCCGGATCCAAGTCGAGCGCGCGGTTCAGCGCCTTTCGTACGCAGTGTCGAATGCGCCGATTCCGCCCGAGTTGCGGGCAGAGACCGAAGCGAACTCGCTGACCCGTCTGGCTCAGGAAAAGCAGACGATTGCCCAGGTAGCCCGTGAAATTCGCGCCAACATGCGGCTCGTTGAGCAGGCGCTCGACGCTGTCTTCCGTGATCGAACGGCGCTTGAAGAATTGAAACCAGTACCGGCACTGTTAGGGCAGGTATCTGGTGCCATGCGTATGTTGGGATGGAATGATGCCAATGAGTTGCTCAATAAAACGACGGATCGTTTGATTGAGTCGGTGTATCAGGATGTGGCGATGAGCGCACAGGACATTGATTCGCTCGCAGATGTTCTCGCTGGGTTGAGCTTTTATGTGGACGTTCGCGAACGTCGCGAACGTGACGCCGATGCCGTACTGATCGGCCTCAAACGTCGTTTCTTGGGTGAAGAATCCGGTGAAATTGACAGTTCCGCTGATGACGGAAGCGTTGAGGCATCGCTCGCTGAGCGCCAGCGCATGTTGCGCCCGCTCGCGAAGGCGCTTAACGATTCTCCAGAGCGGCTAGAGATTCGTGATAGTTTGCGTTCAACGCTGCAAGGAGTGCGGCAGGATGCCGAATTGTTGTCTGACCCGGGTCTGTCCAAAGCGTCGAATGAAGCGCTTCGACTTCTCGATGGTGATACGACGGAGTCTGGCGCCCTAACGGCCGCTGTTGCAGCGGTGGTGGGCGCTGCTGCTGAGCTGCCCCCAACGTCCGCTCATACCTCGCGTCTTGTTGAGTCTGCGCCTGAAGATCGGGACACAGGGCTTCTTGAAATCTTCGTAGAGGAAGCTGTCGAAGTCGTTGAAGCCGTTCGCCTTGAGCATCAAGCGCTTTCGCATCAACAAGATCGGCGCGATCTCGTAGTTGATATTCGTCGGGCGTTCCATACGCTCAAAGGCAGTGGACGGATGGTTGGCCAGACCCAGCTCGCTGAAGTCGCCTGGCGTGTTGAGCAGGTGCTTAATGGAGCGCTAGAAGGCGAACGCAACATCACTGAGCCTGAGCTCCACTTGATTGATGCCGCTGTGGGCCACTTCAAAGTGTGGGTGACTGCGCTCGCTAACCGTCAAGTTGTGGACATTGATGTGTCCTTGCTTGATCCACTAATCGCGAAATGCTCGCATCACGCACCAACTGCTGCTGTGAACCTCACGCCGGCGGTTGAACCTGCCCCTGTCGCGCCTCTGGTACGCGACGAATTCCCGGTCATTTCTGATATATCCATGTCGAGCAGTGAGGCGTTGGGGCCAGCGCTCGCAACCAATCTTTCGATCAATGATGAAGACCTGGATGCGCAGCTAGCGCACGCAGTTAATTTGTTGCGCGAAATGTCCGACAACGAATCTGCTGCGGTTTTGCCTCAGCTGCAAGCGGCGCACGAAACAGATAATTCTGCTGGGTTGATCGCGCCGCCCGAAGCGCTGGAAGGCCAACCGTCGGAACCCCATTTCGACGATTTAGCCGCCACGCATGATTCAGACAGTGATGAAATGTCGGTGCTCGGCGTGGGGGTTTCGCGTGCATTGTTCTCGATATTGACCGACGAAACGCGTGTTCACTTGCAAACGCTTGATTACGAACTGGCACTGATGCAGTTCGATACAAGTCTGCCGCCAAGTGACCCGATGGTTCGTGCGAGCCACACATTATGCGGAATTCATCGCACGGCTGGGTTCCTTGAAATTGGCGATTTTGCCGGGATGCTTGAAAGCGCGTTAATGGCGGTGCGACGTTCCGGTCGCCCACCGTCGACGATCAGTACGATCGCCAGCGCAGTGCGGGCGCTTCGTACGGCCACGCTACGCCTGCAAGCGCATTCGCCCATTTCGCCTGAGGAACAGGTAGATCTTCAGCGTTCGCGCTTGCAATTGCAAGCCATCATCGCCGAGACGGGGCATAACGACCTTGGCGTTGAGGTTGAGTTGCTCGAGCAAACCCGGGCTGAAGAGCATGCACTGACCGCGTCACCGCCGCGTGTGCCCGTGGCCGATATGTTCGTAGCGGAGCCACGAATTGAAGTGACGGAGCCTGTCGTATCAGGCGTTCCATCCGAAGTCGGTAGCGCGGCGGCAGAGTCGCCCACCCACGAGCTGAATGTTTATCCAATTGCGTCGCCGTCTCCACAATTGACCATATCCAGTGACACTGTGATCACTGGGATTGTAGAGACGCCTCCTGTCGTCGCGGAGCAACCAAAGCCAATCGAGTCGGCGGAAGTAGTCGCGGACGATCCCGTCGCGCCTTCTGCGCTGCTAACGTCGCAAGCGGACGCCGAAGCCTTGGGCACCGAGCCTGAATTGGCGGAGCCCACGGCTGTGTCAAAGGGCGCGCCGACTGCTGCGCAAGATCAGCTACCGGAATCGCCAACGCCGAATCTCGCTTCGCCCGACGTCACACTATCGCCTGAAATCTCAACAACCCGATCAACATCGATCTCAACAACCCGATCAACATCGCTGACGCCGGTCGTCGTCAGCGCATTGACGGGAGGATTGCTAGCCGCAACGTCATCCAAGAATACAACGGAGTCGTCATACGCTGTTCCGCGCGCAATGCCTGCGGCACCGTCATTTTTGGATCAATCGCCTCCCTTGTTGCGTGATGTTGGCGATCCCCTTGCGGAAATTCACGACGATATCGACGTGCAGGTGTTGCCGATCTTTCTGGAAGAGGCGCAAGAGCTATTCCCGCGGGCTAGTGGACACGTCACCTCATGGCGGCAAGACGCCAAAAACCCTGCGCATTCCGATGACCTAAAACGCACGTTACACACGCTAAAAGGCAGCGCCCGGATGGCTGGCGCTATGCGCTTGGGTGAGCTGGCTCACTTGCTGGAAACGCGCCTCGTCGATGTCACTGGTTCGCCAACCAGTGCTGTGTTTGACAGTTTTGACGAATATCTCGACGACATCGCATTCGTTCTGGAGCGACTCACCCGCAATGAAATAGATTCCGTACTGCCTCGCTTTGCGGCGGCGGTTCCGCATTCTGATCAGACGCCGGCAATGGATGCCGCCGTGTCGTTTGACGACGAAATGGTCCCCGCTGCGGATCCGACCTTGACCGATATAGCCGCGACTGACACAAGCATCGCCTTGGTGAGCCCAACACGGTCGCTGGCCGAGCTCGCGGAATCTTTGGCTGTTCGCCCGCAACATGCGTTCGGCGCGACTGCCGCAACGGGTACGGCAGCTGCCGCAGCAGCGAATGTGGAACCAACAGCTTCCGCCTTCCTGCGCGTACGTAGCGACGCCATCGAACAGCTTGCTGACGAATCGGGCGAGATCTCAATTCACCGCGCCCGTATCGAAGCCGAGATGCGTGGCCTGAAAGGCGGCTTGCTGGATCTCACAGCATCCGTTGTACGCCTTCGTGGGCAACTGCGTGAAATTGAGATTCAAGGCGAATCGCAAATTCAATCGCGCCTTGATCAAGAGTCTGACTTCGACCCGCTCGAATTTGATCGTTACACGCGCTTCCAGGAACTTACGCGCGGCCTGGCCGAGAGTGTGAACGACGTGGCGACGGTGCAGCAAAGTTTGCTCAAGAATCTCGCGGATGCGGACACTGCGCTATCGAGCCAGACGCGCTTGTCGCGCTCGGTGCAGTTGCGCTTGCAGACGCTACGTACGGTGCCGTTCTCCAGTTTGTCTGATCGCCTGTACCGCGTGCTTCGGCAGACCGCGAAAGAACTTAAAAAACGCGCCAACCTTGATATTCGAGGCGGCAGGATCGAAATTGACCGCAGTGTGCTTGAGCGCCTGACGCCAGTGCTTGAGCATCTGGTTCGTAATGCGCTTGCCCACGGCATTGAGACTGATGCTTCGCGCAAAGATCAGGGCAAGCCCGAAATCGGTGAGCTGACACTTAGTGCACGGCAACAGGGTAACGAGGTCGTAATATCACTCACTGACGACGGCGGTGGAATACCGCTAGATCGCGTCCGTGCACGTGCCGTTGAGCGCGGCATGATCGACGACCGCGATGAGTTGACTGACGCTCGCTTGCTTGAGTTTATTTTTCAACCTTCGTTCTCGACTGCAGAGCAAATCACCGCCGTCGCAGGTCGTGGCATCGGGATGGACGTAGTACGTAACGAGGTTGCCGCGCTCGGTGGTCGCGTTGAAGTGCAGACTTCTCGTAACGTCGGCGCAACGTTTACTTTGTCGGTGCCTTTGACGCTCGCGGTGACGCAAGTGTTGATGGTCGCCGTGGGTAAGGCCGTTTATGGCGTTCCTTCGTCGCTAATCGAACAAGTTCGGCAGTTGCCGGTCAAGGAGCGGACTGCTGCGATGCAGTCGGGGCAACTTGATCACGGCGGCAGAAAAATTGCATTTCGCAGTTTTGGTGAGCTGATCCGCACGCCGCATGACACCGGAGCGCCGCACGCGGCTCCAGTCATGATTTTGAAGGCGGGTGAAGCGATGGCAGCCGTGGAGGTGGATCGCATTCTGGGTAACCAGGAGGTTGTCGCCAAACCGTACGGACCCCAACTTGCTCGTGTGCCCGGCATGGCAGGATTGACAGTGTTGGCGGATGGTCGGATTGCGCTTCTGCTCAACCCGCTCAACCTGATGCTGGCACTTGATAGCGGCGACGCGGAGCGTCGGCACTCGGTAAGCACGCCAGCATCGCTTGTACCGGCCCCACCACCGCTTGCCGCGGCAGTGCCCATTCAAGTGGCGACTGTTCAGCCGCCGGTTGAAGAAGTCCCGGTTGCACCCGTCGTCCACGCACCAGTGATGGAGCCGTTGGCCTCGCCACTCGTGGATCAAGCGTTGACTCTGCCCGGTCCTGAATTACCTGCACTGATCGCAGAAGTCGCACCACCCGCCGCTGTTGACAATGCGCATGCACCGGTGGCGGCTCCTGCCGCTGTCGTCGACGCACCAGCTGTCACCGACGCGCTTGTCGATCAACCTCCAGTTGACCGTTTAGTGGTTGCAGAACCGCCTGCAATAGTTGAAGCTCCGCCGGCTGTCGTTCCAGCGGCAGTTCCTACCGTCACTTTGGTCGCCGTAGCAATGCCCAAAGGGGCGGAATTGGCGTCGATCTTTACCGAGCCGAGAAGAGCGCCGCCGGTAATCCAGGAGCCCGTCGCCGTGCCATACACGCCGACTGTTCTGGTAGTTGACGATTCGCTGACGGTGCGAAAAATTACTTCGCGCCTGCTGGAGCGCGAGGGCTACAAAGCGCTTACCGCTAAAGACGGGCTGGATGCGCTGACGATTCTCGCCGATGCAAATCCCGACGTGATCCTGCTCGACATCGAAATGCCGCGCATGGATGGCTTTGAGTTCACCAAAACGATCAAGGCGGACAGTCGTCAGAGCCACATCCCGATCATCATGATTACATCGCGCACAGCCGAGAAACATCGCAGTCACGCGATGGAGTTGGGCGTGAACGAATACGTCGGTAAGCCGTATCAGGATGAAAATCTCATGGCGCTGGTCGCGAAATACGCGGGCAAACCGACGTAACGCCGAAATCCTGCGGCAGGTGCCGCAGGCCAATTTGCAAAAAGAGTGAAGTCGGCCTGTAGGCCGGGTTCTGTTCGCTAGCCGGTTACCCGGTTTTGCGTGGCGGTCATTCCTCTAGGACGAACGTTACCGTTCGCCTCAAGCTACCTACCCGCATGCTCCAACGAGCCGCCTTGGGTGAACAATTACTTGCTCACGGCGCATGCCTATTTGATATTGCTCCGGGTAGAGGTTGCCGCGTTTCACCGTAACTTAATACGCTCGTCTCTGTGGCCCTGGTCCTCGCCTCACGACGGATGGCCGTTAGCCATTACCCTGCTCTTCG
>JBDSYI010000328.1:0-8609 GCA_039925745.1 Casimicrobium sp.
AGAGCCTTGAGGAGATGATTGCCTATAGCCAGACCGGCAGTGGCAACAGCTGCGCTGCTACGACCGCCACTGGCAATCTGCTTCCGGTGGTCACCGGGCCGGGCAATTTCACGATTCCGAAAGGCACTCCGTTTGCGTTGACTGCAATCGCTACCGACGCAAACGCCGGCCCCGCAGATTCGATCACCTACGATTGGCAGGAGTACGATCTTGATGCAGGCAATGCTGGGACGATCGCCATTCCCAATGCAGATTCTGATGGAAACGCCCGTCCAATCTTTCGTTCGTACTTACCGACAACGAGTGGAACTCGAACCTTTCCACGACTGCAATTTATTTTGAACAATGCAAACATTCCACCCAATACGACTGACGGATTTCTGACCGGAGAACTCCTTCCGGCGATCACGCGCACGATGAAATTTCAGGTCATCGGGCGCGACAATCGGGCGAACGGTGGTGGCATTGGCACAGCGATCTCAGTTGTCAGTATCGATGGTACGTCTGGACCGTTTGCGGTCACTGCGCCAAACACGGCTGTATCGGTTGTGGGTGGGAGTTCGTTGAACGTGACGTGGAACCACGCCGGAACCAGTGCGGCACCGGTGAATGTGGCAAACGTCAAAATTTCGTTGTCCGCCGATGGCGGTAATACCTTTCCGACGGTGTTGTCCGCATCAACGCCCAACAATGGATCGAAAACGGTGACCGTGCCCAATTTGGCCACTGCAACCGCGCGCATCAAAGTCGAAGCGGTCGGCAACATCTTCTTTGACAATTCCAACACCAACTTCACCATTACTGCGAGTACCGTCATTGCAGCTGGGCCGCTTGATGTTGATGCCAGCGACACCGCAACGCGATACGACCCCGCCACCGACGGCATGCTCATCATGCGCTACATGCTGGGCGTTACTGGCAACGCGCTGACCGCGAACGCAACAGGCGCAACAGCCACGCGCACCGATCCGATACTCATCAAAGATTATCTGGATGGAATACGACTGTCAGCGCTTGATGTAGATGGCGACGCTACGATTGATATGCTGACCGACGGTCTGCTAATCGTGCGCTATATGCTCGGCATGCGCGGCGCACCGTTGGTAGCCGGTGCGGTTCACGTTACGGGATTGCGTACGTCGTCTGCTGACGTTGAAGCGTTTCTTGCTGCGCTGATGCCGTAATTGCTGCTAATTGCGTTGGCGAGCAGCGAGCCTCGAGCCCCGCTATGCTCTCGGGAATTCCTCGCAATCGTATGTGATACGCAACATGACTTTCGAAACAATCTCCACTCCCGCCGCGTTGATCGACGCGGCGCGCATGCAGCGCAACATCAACACCATGCAAACGCGCATGAATTCGCTTGGTGTCAAGCTGCGCCCGCACGTTAAGACCAGCAAATGCGTCGCGGTCGTGCAGAAGCAAATTGCAGCAGGCGCGAGCGGAATTACGGTGTCCACATTGAAAGAGGCGGAGCAATTTTTTGCTGCCGGAATTGCCGACATCCTCTACGCGGTCGGTATGGTTTCGACCAAGCTGGCGCAAGCGAAGGCGTTGCGCGACAAGGGCTGTGATTTAAAGATCATCGTTGACAGTCTGGATGCTGCAAAAGCAGTCGTTAAATTTGGTCAAGTGCATACCCACGCTTTTGAGGTGTGGCTGGAAGTCGACACCGACGGGCATCGTGCGGGGCTCAAACCTGAAGGCGACGAATTGATTGCCGTGGGTCGCACGCTGCACGAGGGTGGCATGACCTTAGGTGGAGTTATGACGCATGCAGGTGGCAGCTATGAACTGAACACACGGGATGCGTTACAGGCGATGGCCGAGCAAGAGCGCTCACTGTGCGTGCTTGCTTCGGAACGATTGCGCGCTGCGGGCTTGCCGTGTCCGAATGTCAGCGTAGGATCGACGCCAACCGCGCTCTCCGCGCAGCAGCTCGGAGGCGTTACTGAAGTGCGCGCTGGCGTCTACGTTTTTCACGACCTGGTGATGGTCAACGTCGGGGTGGCGAGCATGGACGATGTTGCTCTGTCGGTGTTGACCACCGTGATCGGGCATCAGAAGGAAAAGGGCTGGGCGCTGGTTGATGCAGGCTGGATGGCTATGAGTCGTGATCGTGGAACGCAAGCACAAGCGCATGACTACGGCTACGGTCAAGTGTGTGACATTGGCGGTAACGTAATTGATGGTTACACGCTCACCAGCGCCAATCAAGAGCACGGAATTTTGTCGGGTACTGGTGATGCGGATGACGATATTGCCGAGCGCTTTCCGGTAGGCACCCTATTGCGAATATTGCCGAATCATGCCTGCGCCACAGCGGCACAGTTTCCAGAGTATGTCGCTGTTGGCGACGGCGACGCGCAGACTTGGGGTAGGTTTTATGGGTGGTGACGTTGTGAACGATTCCGCGTTTCGTTCTGGGAGCGGCCCTAGCGGCGATTTTTGTTGCCCAGGGCTTCGCGACTAGGGCTACTCCCACAATTTCAGTTTGTCTGCGCTTCCCGATATGCTATCGGCATGAACCCACTTCGGCTTTCCCAAGCGAGCGCGCAGCGCAGCCAATTCTGCTTGGTATCGCTTATTGCTTTTAGCGTTCTAACGGCATCGGTTCACGCCGGTCCCACCGTCGGAGGCTGCCCGATCTTTCCGGCGAACAACATCTGGAATGTGCCAGTCAACACACTGCCCGTGCACGCAAATTCGGCGACGTATGTTGCGACAATCAGCGCGACGGCCCACACCCATATGGACTTCGGTTCGGGGCTTTATCTGGGGCGCCCGATTGGCATTCCGTTCGTCACGGTGAATGCCTCGCAGCCGAAAGTGCCCATCACATTTGGCTACTTTGATGAGAGTGATCCGGGACCGTACCCGCTGCCGACCGACGTTCCGATTGAAGGTGGCGCAGCTTTCTCGGATGGTGATCGCCACGCTCTGGTGCTCGATACGAGCGCATGCAGGCTCTACGAAGTGTACCGTGCGTTTCAGGTCTCGCCGAACGTTTGGCACGGCGACGGTGGTTCTGTGTTCGATCTGAATTCGCACGCTTTGCGACCCGATACATGGACATCCGCCGACGCCGCAGGTCTGCCGATTTTGCCGGGCTTGCTGCGCTACGACGAAGTTAACTCGGGTGAGATCACGCATGCGTTGCGCTTCACCGTTCCACAAACGAGAAACACCTACGTTTGGCCCGCGCGGCATCAAGCATCAAATCTCACCGGCGCACAGTACCCACCGATGGGACAGCGCTTTCGGTTACGAGCAAACTATCCCGAGATTAAGACGCCGCCGTTCTCGCCGCATGCGTTGACGATCATACGCGCGCTCAAAAAATACGGAATGATGTTGGCTGACAACGGCAGTCGCTGGTACATCTCCGGCGCGCCAGATGATCGTTGGGACAATGATGTCCTGCATCAGCTGGACATCATTGTCGGCAGTGATTACGAGGCCGTTGATGTGTCTTCGTTGCAAGTGAGCCCAAATTCGGGCCAGGCGGCGGTGGGACCACTCACGGTGTCCGGCATCGTCAACGGACCGAGCGGCACGTTGTCAGGTGTCAGCTTTTGTGCAGACGTTGGCGTGACCTGCGGCGACAGCGATAGCGGCGGTGGGTTCAGTTGCTCAGTGCCATACAACTTTACCGGGCGCCTCTATCCGAGACTGGCGAATACGATTTTTAGCCCTGCATTACCCTTGTATGGTGTCACCACGAACCTTGCGAATCTTGCCGTCACAGCGCGCCAACCGGCGACGTGTGATCTCGATGCCGATGCGAACTCAACTGTCAAGGCCATGACCGACGGTATGCTCGCGCTACGCTGGATGCTGGGCGTGACAGGCGCGGCCGCCACGCAGGGTGTAATCGGCGCGTCGCCGGGGCGCGTGGATGCAGCGAACATTGCGATGCACCTTAATCTCCAGCGCATGGACATTGACGGCGATTCAAGTGTGGACGCGGCGACGGATGGGTTGTTGTTTTTGCGTGCGTTGTTGGGGTTAAGTGGAACTGCGGTGACCAGTGGCGCGGTGTCTCCCTGCGCGACGCGTACAACGTGGATTGATATTCGGACGCATCTGGTGGGGGCGTGCGGGCTGGTGGTTGCTCCGTAACGGGTTAAGCGCCCAGTTTCTCTGCATAGGCGGGCCAGGCAAACAGGCTCGCGTGAACTCTCGGTGTGTAGAAACGAAGATCGGTGATGTCCCGCGCGATTAGTCGTTGTGAAACTTCCGCTTCACTTATTGTGCGCGGATCAGGCTGTCTGGATGCGCACGCCATGCCCCATTCAGCTCCGTAAATTGGCATGAAGGCCTTAAACGCAGCCACTTGCGGAAATACGCTGCGCATGTCAGCGAGCGTCTTCGAAAAGCGCTCCGGGTGATAGAACGGACTGCCGATATGCGCCGTTACCAGTCCGTCTGTCGATAGTCGCGAACGGATCAATTCGAAGCATGCTTTGCTGTACAGCGCGTTGGCGGGACTGTCCGCAGCGGTATCGCCTGGATCCGTCAAGTCCATCACGATGAGGTCGAACTTTTCTGCTTGATCGGTCAGCGTCTGCAATGCATCTCCAATGACGATTTTCACCCGCGCATCGTCCAGCGCACCTCGATTGACGTTGGCAAATTGCTCGCGGCAACTCGCGATGACGTCGGGGTCTAGCTCAGCGACAACGATGCGCTCGATGCTCGGGTATTTGAGAAGCTCGCGAGCAGTGCAGCCATCGCCACCGCCCATCACGAATGCGTAGCGCGGCGCTGCGTGCGCAAGCGCTGGAACGTGCACCATGCACTCGTGATAGATGAACTCGTCACCCTCGGACAGCATGAACGCACCATCAAGCGACAGCGCGCGACCTAGCGAGCGAGTGTCGTGCCAGGCGATGCGCTGAAACTCACTTTGCGTGATCGCCGGTGGTCGCCTACTGGCGAAGCCATGCACGATATCTGGCGTTAGCCATTCGAGAGTCAAGTCGTGAGCGTTGGGTGAATCTGGCGCGGTCGGCACGCCACGCTGAAGGCTGTTTCGAGTGCTGCGCTCGGGAGCGAAAAGCGCAACAAGTGCATCGGTGAGCGCCTGCGCTTTTACCGTATTGTCTTCGCGAAAATTGCACACGTAAACGTCCAGCGTGACGGCGTTTAATTCCGGCCACGTATGCACCGCCAGATGAGACTCGGCAAGAAGAACAAGACCCGTTACGCCGCTTGCGTCACCTGCGACATCGGAGAACTGGTGAAAGTCATCCCCGACCACCGTCAGGCCGGCAAGCTTGACAAGGCGAATGCAGGTCGCTTGCAGCGCGCCTCGATCGGTCAGCAGGTCGGGTGAACAAGCGCATTTAAATAGATCAGCGGTAAGGTGGAGACCTTGCACGTTCTGCCACCCCTATCGCACGCCAAGCTGAGGCGGAGCTGCGAACGCGCTAAGGCTTGATATACGCGTAGTGCTCTCGCGCTTGTAATTGCGCAAGGCGCACCACGCCCGACGGCGTGTAATCTGCGTCCAGAATGAACTGATCTTTTTTGAGATTGCGATTTTTGAGCGTAATTTCACAAATCTCGAAGCGCACACCGCGCGCTTTGAGCGCAGAAATAAGTGGTGCGTATTCGGTTTTGCTCTTTTCGTCTTTCGCCCCTTCCATCAGCATGTCCACGCCTTCTGCGTGCGTGACGACGATGATTTTTGTGTCAGGTGCGACATCGAGATGATTGCGAATATTGCGCAGACCTTTTAACCCTTGCGTTGCCGCCTGGTCAATGTGATAAACGACCTTGTCCTGCGCCATGGCGAGACTCGCGGTGCCGGCAAGCGCTAAAGCGATGAAAACTTTGTAGACGCGATTCATGAGGCTGCTCCGGGAAGAATTAAGAGACGCAGTTTAACTTGCGCGCCGCCTTAACTACAGTCGCAATATCGAAGGCGCGTCGCCAAGGCTTGCCGAATTGAACCAGTTAAACATTGAATCCACAGTGACCGTTTCGATGCGATCTGAAAATCGCTTGTCGTTGGGGTGATCGTCGAACGCAATGTTTACAGCACTCATGCGCCCGCCAAGGCGCGTAAGCGGGTCGATTTTCAGTGTTGTTGGTTCATAGCCTTTGAGCTTAAGCCACGCTTGCGCCTGCTCTCGTGAGCGGATATCGGGCGCCATCGCGAGTGCAAACGTCTCCAAAGCCCATTGGTTGGACTGCTGGTACTTCGTTGACCAGACGTAGCTTACGATGCTGTAGGGCTTGGCGTGCAGCGCGACAACGCGGCGGTTATCTTGCAGCAACGCGCTCATGCGATCCTGAATGATTGGTGATGGCACGACCCACGCCGTTTCAAATCGATAAGGATCGTCAAGAAAAAAATCACCTAATCCTTGCCGATATATTGAAGCTTCGGCAGTACCGCAGGTGTTTAGTTTGTGAACGACCAACCATTGCCCAGAAGCAGACTTGTAAGCCCAGCCAAGATGTGAATAATTGAGTCCGTACTTGCTCAAGTCCTGCCCCGCGCGAGCAAGCAACACCACCTTTGCGCCGCTCGCGTTGAGCGCGGAGTTGGTGCGTTCAGCGAGTGTCAGGCCTCTCGCGATTCGCGATGCATCGGGCGGTTTACTTTCGCAGGAACGACCCGCGTGTGCAGGGTGTGAAAGCAGCAGCGCAGCGAGCGCAATGGTCGATAATTTCAGCAAGCGATTTATGAACGCGATCATGGTTTCGGCTTTCAGCTGCTAACGCGTTCGTTACGCAGTAGCGAACGGCCAAGCTCGTTCGGCACGAACGCCACAACTTCACCGGCCACGGACAGTACAGCCCCAGCAGCGATGACGCTGACTGATACGGTTTGGCCAACGCCCAGTGCGGTTTTTGCAACGCCGCTTGCGGCGATTTCAACGCTGGCGCGCGCGCCGTCGGACACCCGCTCCAGCATGCAGACGGTGCCGCGTACGCTAGCTTCGACCGATTTGATGACCAGGGTGGACCCGGTCACCGAAAGCGCGACTGGCAGTGCCACCGCTGCGTTAGTTGCCGCACTGGCAACCGCCTCTGCGGCAACGACGATCGACGCCAGCGGTAGAGCGGAGAGTTCGCTAGCGGTGGATGCGCCTTCGGCCTTTGCAGCGTAGGTCGGCGCGATGACTAGGGTAGTTGCCATAGCGGCTGCGATGATTGCGGCGACTGGAAATTTGGTTTGAAGTTTCATTCTTTTCTAATGGTGTTCGGGGGGATTGAGTTCGACGGGGAGGGATTGCGTAACGAACTCGTTGAATGTCGCAACGGTAGCGCGCGCCACCCTACAGTCTTCCTACATCTGCCGGGTTGGTTAGTAAGTCAAGCGTTCGTTGTGCAGCAGCGCGCGACCGAGTTCGCTCGGCACAAACGCAATCGCGGCGCCAGCAACGGAGAGCACCGCACCCGCACCAACGACGCTGACTTGCACCGCCTGCCCAGCGCGCAGCATCATGCGCTCGGCCATGTTGCCCGCGATTTCGATAGTCGAGGTTGCGCCGTCCGATGCGCGCTCCAGCAGGCAGATCGTGCCTCTTGCGCTGACCTCGACACTCCTGATGATAAGCACGGCGCCAGTTGCCGACAGCGCAACGGGTAGCGCAAGGCTAGCGACGCTAGCGCCCACTGCTGATGCGCCGACCGTACCACCCACTGCCAACACTGAAGCGACAGGCAGCGCAGAGAGCGTACTGATGGCTGAGAGGCCGTCGCCGTTGTGTGCGCCACTTTGCGGGCTGTAGGCAGCCGCGCAGATGGCTATCGAAACAGCAGTTAACGTCACACCGAATTTTTCGTAAATCGTATTCATCGCAAATCCTTTGAGTGTTTTGTGGGTAATAGAATTAGTGAGAGGCCGAAGCGGATACGCTGGCGTGTTGAGTTGCGGAAGCGCCGCGTGTATTGAGCCGTGCCTCCAGTGTGTTGGCGTCGTGTGCATCACGAATCGCTTTGGCGAGCGTGAACGTTGACGAGATCAAAAAGAGCCAGCTAACCAACAGAAACGCCTTGTATGTTTCGTTGATAGCCATGCGCCAGAGCCCCCAGCCAGTGAGCATCATGGCCAAGCCAAACGCGCCGAATACAACCCAGCGCCACATCGGCGTGTCGATCTTCGAGGTCTGGTTATCCCGCACGAATTTTGAGATGATGAATGTGGCGGAGAGGCAAAACAAATAGCCCATCACCATGAACGCACGCTCGATGTCCTGGCCCGGCAGATAGTTGAGTCCCGTCGCGCAAAGAAATACCGCGACCGCGAACGAGGCCCAGGCCTGAAAGCGCCAGGCGCGGGTGTCACGTTGAACGATGATATGCATTAGGTTCCCTTTTTTGTTCAGCACGATCGGGCTGATGGCGTGAACTATTTCACCGCCAGGCGGGCATAGCGATATCCGCGTAAGGGGTGGCATGCGGGGAATCTCTCGGTATCGGCTTGTGATACCGAAGGCTGCTCGGCAGCGATGCCGGTCGCGAACGGTGGGCACTTTTCGAGCGATTTACGCCACTCTTAGAACTGGACGAAACACTCAGTCGAACCTGTGGCGTCAGGTAACGTCTTCACCATGACATTCCCTGCGCCTCCCGATCACCTATTTATCCTT
>JBDSYI010000329.1:0-3549 GCA_039925745.1 Casimicrobium sp.
GCACCATGCGACGACCGAGGTAGAGCGGGTCCGCGCCGCCTTCGAGAATCCGGCAGAACCAATACAGCGATGCGTCGGGATCAGAGCCACGCACGCTTTTGTGGAGCGCGCTGATGAGGTCGTAGAACTGCTCGCCGCCTTTGTCGAAGCGGGTTCGGGCGCGGGTGATCGAGGCTTTGACCACGTCCTGCGTCACCCGAGTCAGCTTTTCAGTTCTTGCGGTCGCGTCTAGCTGCTCGATGGAGTTGAGAAACCGGCGCCCATCGCCGTCGGCGTAGTCGATCAGCAATTGTTTCGCATCTTCATCGATCGTGTAGGTCGCCCCCAACGCGGCCAACGCCCGCGTCAACATTACGATCAGTGCCTCGGCGTCCAACGACTCCAGCACGTAGACCTGGGCACGCGACAGCAGCGCGGAGTTCACCTCGAACGACGGGTTTTCGGTGGTTGCACCGATAAAGGTAAAAAGGCCAGATTCGACATGCGGCAAGAACGCATCCTGCTGCGATTTGTTGAAGCGATGCACCTCGTCAACAAACATGATGGTACGGCGGCCGAACTGATCACGCGTGAGCTGCGCGCGCTCAATCGCTTCGCGAATGTCCTTTACGCCGGCCATCACGGCAGATAGCCCGATCATTTCGGCGTCGAACGCTTCTGCTAGCAGGCGTGCAAGCGTAGTCTTGCCGACGCCAGGCGGTCCCCAGAAAATCATTGAATGCGGCACGCCGGCTTTGATGGCATTAGCAAGCGGCTTGCCCTCGCCCAGCATGTGACGCTGACCGACGATTTCGGCGATAGTTTTAGGGCGCAGGCGCTCGGCTAGCGGCGCGTTGGGTTTGTCAGAAGCTGGAGGAGGCATGGCGCAATCGTAACAACTGCGTCACGCCTTACGAAGGTCGCGTTTATGCAGCGTGGTCGCGAATGAACTGATCGACGCGATCTACAAGCTTGCCGTCGCCGCGCAGCACGCGAGTGAATTTCGCCATGATGGACGTGTGATCAATGCCCGGCAATAGGTCAAATTCGACCTTTGCGCCGGTTGCACGTAGCTCACGCGTTAGATTGATTGAGTTCTTTGGGTAGACACGCGTGTCGGCGTCACCCTGAAGGAGGAGGACTGGCGGAATGGAAGTGGCAGCGTCCGATTTGACATAGGAGATCGGCTGCGTCAAATTCAGATTTTTCTCCGTGGAGAATAATGCGATCACGTTCGGTTCGGTCAGCGGCAAAAAGTCGTACGGGCCAGCCAAGCCAATCAGCCCCTTTATCGACGTCAACGGCACCTTTTGGGCGGCGAGATAACTGTGGTCGAGCGCTAGCATGGCGGCGATGTGTGCGCCTGACGAATGCCCCATCAGGAAAACTTGTGTGCGATCACCCCCGAAGCGCTCAATGTTCGCGGTTGTCCAGGCCACAGCCGCCGCGCCGTCTTTAAGGAACTCGGGGTACTTCACCTCGGGGTACACGCGATAGTCGGGGATCACGACGACGTAGCCGCGCTGCGTCAGCGCTTCGGCAACAAACAGGTAGTCGTCGCGCGAGCCTTCCTGCCACGCACCACCGTAAAAGAAAACGACGACTGGCCGAGGCTTCGTAGCGTCGCCGCCGTTGGCCGGTCTATAGACATCGAGCTGTTGACGCAGATTATTGCCCGGAAGGTAGGCGATATCGGCCGCTTTTGTCAGGCCAGACGTGGGCGTTAGGGCGTTGACCAGCCGCACGGGCGAGCATGCGGCTAGCGCACCAAGCACGGCCACGAGCAGTGCGGACAGGGCAAGGATTTTTCTTTTAATCGACATAAGTTTTCAGCAAGGAGCGCATTTAATCCATCATCCGTACGAGCGTAGCGGAAATTTGGTTTAGGACAATTCGCCCAAAACGCCTTCGGCATGTCAAAACGCCGTTCTGTGGGCCTCGTGGCCGAATGCACTGCACCGAGTCTCGGCCTCCGTAAAATTGAGGGATGCCCTCCGCCCCTTTCGTTCATCTGCGCATGCACACTGAGTACTCCATTGTGGATTCGACGCTGCGCATTAGCGACGCTGTGGCGCTGGCTGCCAAGGACGATCAGGCGGCGCTGGCGATCACCGATCTCAACAACTTGTTCGGTTTCGTCAAGTTTTACAAGGCGGCACGGGCAAAGGGCATCAAACCGATCTGCGGAATTGACGCTTGGATCGAATCAGTTGATTCGAGCCACGAGCCGACGCGCGTGTTGCTGCTGGCCGAAACCCACGCCGGCTATCTCAAACTGTGCAATTGGCTGACGCGCGCATTTCGCGAAAATCAGCATCGAGGCCGAGCACTATTGAAGCGAGACTGGTTGGCCGACCCAGCGGAAACTGCGGGCGTGTTTTGTCTGTCGGGCGGCTGGCATGGCGACACGGGTATCGCGCTGAGGCATGGCCAAACTGCCGCCGCTGAACGCGCGGCAAAATTCTGGCTGAGCGCGTTCCCTGATCGTTTTGCGATGGAAATTCATCGCGCGGGATTTGAGAACGAGCATCATTTCGTCGAGAGCAGCATCGCGCTCGCCAGCAAATTGCAGATTCCCGTCGTTGCGACGCACCCGATGCAGTTTGCGACGTCCGAGGACTACAAGGCGCACGAGGCGCGTGTGTGCATTGCTGAAGGCTACACACTAGGCGATTCACGCCGTCCCAAAGTATTCACCGAAAAGCAGCGCTTTGTGACGCGGGAAGAGATGGTCGAGAAGTTTGCCGATCATCCGCAGGCGATTGCCAATACGGTGTTGGTCGCGATGCGTTGCAACCTCGAATTGACGCTCGGTAAAAACTATTTGCCCGAGTTCCCGATCCCTGAAGGCGTCACGATTGAGACGCATTTGACGAGCGAAGTGCTGACTGGGCTCGAGCGTCGACTGGTCGTGCTCTATCCCGACGCTGCGCAGCGCGACGCCGAGCGACCCCGCTACGTGGCGCGTTGCGAATTCGAGATCGGCGTGATTCTGAAGATGGGATTCCCGGGTTACTTCTTGATCGTGGCAGACTTCATCGGGTGGGCCAAAAATAATGGCGTGCCAGTGGGGCCAGGGCGTGGTTCGGGCGCGGGTTCGCTGGTTGCGTATTCGCTCGGGATTACCGATCTTGATCCGCTGAAGTACAACCTGCTGTTCGAGCGGTTTCTGAATCCTGAACGCGTGTCGATGCCCGACTTTGATATCGACTTTTGCCAGGACGGTCGTGATCGCGTGATCGATTACGTCCGCCAGAAGTACGGCAGCGAGAGCGTGGGCCAGATCGCGACGTTCGGCACGATGGCGGCGAAGGCAGCAGTGCGTGATTGCGGGCGCGTGCTCGATATGCCGTACTCGTTTGTCGACGGTGTGGCGAAGTTAATTCCGTTCATGCCGGGCAAATGGATCACGCTGACCAAACCCGAAGGCAAGCCAGACGCGAACACGATTGTGGCGCGCGATGCCGAGCCTTTGCTGGTGCAGCGCGAGGAACAGGAAGAAGACGTCGCGGCGCTGCTAGAGCTGGCCGAACAGGTGGAAGGTTTGCCGCGAAACGTCGGCATGCACGC
>JBDSYI010000330.1:0-2250 GCA_039925745.1 Casimicrobium sp.
GCACGCTTCCAGAAATCAAAACGCGTCAGCACATCCAACTGGGCCAACGCGGTGCTCAGTGACAGCCAGCTGCTCTACGCCGCGAATGATGCCTACGGCGCGATTTGCGTGCTGACTGCGATGAAGCGGCCAGACAATGGATGGCCCATCATCGGCGTGGATGGCGAGGCTGACGAAACGGCCAACCCGCCGGACTAAACCGGCATCATCGCGCCGCATTTCCAGCACTGTTCAAACCCGCCTTCAACGAGCTCGCCGCACACACATCGCCAGCGCCGCTGCGGCACATTTTGCAGCGCATGCAACACCTCTTTCGCGCGCGTTTCCTGACTCGGCTCAGTCAGCCAGATTTCTGGCAAACATTGATCCGGCGGCAAATCACCGACGCCGCCAGTCAAGAACATTCGCTGCAAACTGATGTGAATGCCCTCGCGTTGGAGCGCGTCGCCCCACAAGGTGGCGATCGCAAGATTGGGGGCTTGAGTGAGGCGCAGCATCAGGATTGAGCATAGCGGACTATGACCGCCGTTTCAGCGAAACTGTCCGCCCGCTGATTGGCGCAAAGCAATTCGACAGCATTCGCTCGCATAATGACGTCTAAGCGGGCGAGCCTTCGCGCGCAACAGGAGGATCAATCGTATGAAACGTCGTACCTTACTGCAAGCGGCTGCCGGAGCAGCACTCGCCCCCAGTGTGCTGTTTGCTCAGGACAAATATCCGAGCAAACCGATCACGCTGATTGTTCCGTATGGCGCGGGGGGTAGCGCCGATAGTCGCTCCCGGCAAATCGGCAAACTGATGAGTCAAATGCTTGGGCAGCCGATCATTATCGACAACAAACCCGGCGCTGGCGGCAACATCGGTACTGAGGCCATTGCCAAGGCCAAACCGGATGGCTACACCATCGGGATGGGCAACTTTGCGCCGCTCGCCGTCAACCATGCGCTGTTCAAAAAACTCAAATTCGACCCGATCAACGACCTTGTGCCGATCATCCTCATCGAGCGCGGGCCGCTGCTGCTGACGGTGCGTGAGGATTCGCCATTCAAGACAGTCGCCGACATCGTGAAAGCCGCAAAAGCCGCACCCGGAAAGCTGTCATATGCCTCAGGCGGCATCGGTGGCACCCATCATCTGAGCGGTGCCCTATTCGAGCACCTCGCTGGGATCGACATGATTCACGCGCCGTACAAGAGCGGCTCCGCTGCGGCCACGGACCTGCTCGGCGGTCAGGTGCAAATGATGTTTGAGCAAATGTACGTCGCCGTGCCTGGTGTTCAGGCCGGAAAAACGCGAGCAATTGCCGTGACCAGCAAGGCACGCTCGCCCATCCTGCCGAACGTGCCAACGATGGCTGAGTCGGGATTCCCAACCTTCGAAGTACTTAACTGGCAAGGTCTCGTAGGCCCTAAAGGGCTGCCAGCCGATATCGTGAAATTGCTCAACGCGTCTGCAAACAAGGCCCTGCAAGACGAAGCGTTGCGTAAGACGATGCTGTCTCAGGGCAATGAAATCGCGGGTGGAACGCCCGAGCAGTTCGCTGCGCTGATCAAGTCGGAAATGCCGCGTTGGGGCAAAGTCGTCAAAGATGCGAAGATCGAGCCGGAATAGACGGCCGCGGGTTGCACCGTATTTATCAACATTAAAAACGGGCAGCATTGCCCGTTTTTCTTTCTGCGATTGTCGCTTCAGCCAGGGGTTGTTGAAGCGATCTGAGCCGGTTGTTCAAGATGTGTCAGATATAAACGCAAATCAAATTCCAGCTGCGCGTAGTCTGGCTCCATATGTCGACAGAGTTGATAGAACGCCTTGTTGTGCTCGCGCTCTTTCAGATGCGCCAGCTCATGGACGACGATCATTTTGAGGAACGCTGCGGGCGCGTCGATGAACACGCTGGCAATGCGTATTTCGCGCTTGGCCACGAGCTTCGCCCCCTGCAAGCGCGACACCTGAGTATGCGTCCCCAGAGCATGCCGCATCACCTGCAACCGGTTATCGAACACCACTTTAGCGGGTGTGGTCGCGCTCTTCATGTGTTCTGACTTGAGCGCAATCGCATAGTCGCGCAACGCTGCGTCCGTGCGCACCGTATTGGCTTCGGGATATCGCTTTTGCAGCACGTCACTTACGCGGTTTTCTGCGATAAGGACGCGCACTTGCGCGAGCAGCGGCTCAGGGTATCCGGTGAGGTATTTCAGTTCGTCCACACTCGATATTCTCCGCCAGCGGGCGACGACACATAAAATTATC
>JBDSYI010000331.1:0-5072 GCA_039925745.1 Casimicrobium sp.
CGATGGAATCCCTCTACCCGTGTTTCACAACCACAGTCTTCAAAGCACTAAACCCATACAAAGCCTCAAACCCTTTTTCGCGTCCGTAACCCGAAGACTTCACGCCACCGAATGGCAGTTCAACGCCACCGCCTGCGCCATAGTTATTGATGAACACTTGACCACTTTTTACCGCTCGGGCCATTCGCATTCCGCGACTACCGTTTTCAGTCCAAACGCCAGCGACGAGTCCGTATTCCGTGGCGTTCGCCAGGCGCACTGCATCGGTTTCATCCTTGAATGACATGGCCGCGAGAACTGGGCCAAAGACTTCGTCTTGCGCCAGTTTTGCGTCAACCTCCACGTCGGCAATGAGCGTAGGTTTGGCGTAGAAACCTGTTGCGGGCGCTTCTGCCGCGATGCTTCCTTGGGCAATGATTCGCAAGTTTGCAGACTTGGCGTCGCTCAAAAATCCAGCCACTCGTTCCAGCTGACTTGCGCGAATCAGCGGGCCAACGTCCAGGTCCATCGCGGCGGGACCAACCTTAAGTGCTTTGATGCGCTCACCGACCGCTTCGAGCACGCGCTCATACGCGCTCGCTTCCACCAGCAAGCGTGAGGCGGCGCTGCACGTCTGGCCGGCGTTTTGAATGATGGCGTTGACGATGACGGGGATGGCTTCATCGAGATTGGCGTCGGCGAAGACGATTTGCGGGCTCTTGCCGCCGAGTTCCAGCGTGACGGGAACGTGACGCTTCGCTGCGCTCTGCGCGATGATCGTGCCGACTCTGGCGCTGCCGGTGAAGCTGATGTGATCAATGCCAACCGCGTCGGCGAGCGCTTGTCCCGCTTCGTGCCCATACCCAGTAACGATATTGAGCGCACCGTCCGGAAAGCCGCACGCCGCTGCAAGTTCAGCAATTCGCAGCAAGGACAGGCAAGCGTCCTCCGCAGGTTTCACAACGCACGCATTACCCGCCGCAAGCGCGCCACCGACCGAACGCCCGAAAATCTGCATCTGGTAATTCCACGGAATGATGTGTCCCGTCACGCCGTGTGGTTCGTAGAAGCTCATCACCGCGAAACCCGGCGTGTACGGGATGGTGTCGCCATGTAGTTTGTCGCATGCCCCTGCGTAGTATTCGAAGTAGCGCGCAACGGCGGTAGCGTCGGCTTTCGCCTGCTTGACGGGCTTGCCGCAATCGCGCATTTCAAGATACGTCAGCTCGTCGTGATGCGCGAGGATCGCGTCCGAGAGTTTGTGTAGCAGGCGACCGCGCTCCATCGGTGCGAGGCGACTCCATGCGCCACCGTCGGCGGCTTTGCGCGCGGCGGCGACCGCCTTGCGAATGTCCTCCGCATTGCCTCGCGCGATATGCTCGAAACCCTGACCGTCGCTGGGGTCGAGCACCGGAATGGATTCGCCGGAGCTGCCGGCGACGCGTTGGTTGTTAATGAAATGTGAAGTCATGGCAATTGGAATGGGCGGTCGAAGCTTGAAGCCGCGTCACGCGATAATCATCCTGATCGCGTACATGGCGTGAGTCAAGAGAATAACTGAGGCTGATTTGAACGCTGTAATCGAGACCCAATTTCCGGACATCCGTGCGTGGCAGCATGGCAGCATCGGCGTGCCCTATGTGTGGCGATTCGTCAGTGACATTGCTGGGCCGCATCTTTGCGTGACGGCACTTGTTCACGGGAACGAGGTGTGCGGAGCGATTGCGGGGGACTGGTTGTTGCGCGAGCTTCATGCGGGTGCGCGTGTGCGGCAGGGAACGCTCTCCATCGTGTTCGCGAACGTGGATGCGTATCACGCCTTTGATACAGCCAAACCTTTTGAATCGCGCTGCGTCGATGAGGATTTCAATCGCTTGTGGGATGTGGCAACGCTTGACGGATCACGCGATTCGCGGGAGCTGCGCCGCGCGCGCGAGTTGCGACCGTTCTATGACACCGTTGATCATTTACTAGACCTACATTCCATGACGGAGCCTGCACCACCGATTGGGTTGGCGGGTGATACCGAAAAGGGGTTGGCGCTTGCGCATGCGGTCGGCGTCCCCGCGCACATCCTCGTCGATTCGGGTCACGCGGCTGGAAAGCGACTGCGCGACTACGTTGAGTTTGGCGATGCTGTTAGCGCAAAAAGCGCGTTACTCGTCGAGTGCGGACAGCATTGGGAAGCGACGGTGGGAGACGTGGCAAAGCAGGTCGTGTTGCGATTTTTAAATCACTTTGACGCACTCGATAAGCAGTGGGTTGTGGCGCATCTGGACGCTGGAAATCCGCCTGCACAGCACGTTGTGGATATCAGCACCGTGATCACGGTGAAAAGCGCTGAGTTTCGCTGGATTCGCCCGTTGCGTGGGCTTGAAGTGATTGTGGAAGCAGGAACGTTGATCGCGATAGACGGCGACGTTGAGGTACGCACGCCGCACGTCGATGCGGTGATGGTGATGCCGGTTCCGAATCCGAAAGTGGGGCAGACGGCGGTACGGATTGGGCGGTTTCGATCTCCGTAGCGGAAGCTCCGAATCACTCAATCAGTCGTTGGTCCGCAGGATCTGGGCGATCAACCCAGTAGCGTTGCCGCGCCTCACGTGCCTTCTCTATTTTGCTGATGCCGTCCACTGAGTTGAGCGTGATCGCACCATGCCAATCAGTGCGCATCACCGGAATATTGCGGTCAACGTAGCGCGCCAAAACCCCTTCACGAGGATGGCCGAAACGATTGCGATAGCCTGCGTTGATGAGTGCGATCTTTGGCGCGACGGCCTCAATGAATTCGGGTGTCGATGAGGTGAGACTGCCGTGATGTGGCATGAGCAGCACGTCGCTCTTGATCATTGCGGGTGTCGTCGCGTAACGCTCAATGATGTCTGCTTCGCTCGTCGCTTCAACGTCGGCCGTTAGCAGTGCGCTGAATCGCGGCGTGCTGACTTTCACTACGCAGGAGCGGTCATTGGTTTTGAGTTTGGCTTCCTGGTAGTTGTCCACATCGGGATGCAAGACGTCGAAGCGCACGCCGTCCCATGTCCATGATTGGCCTGCTGCGCAGCCGAGCGCTTTGACATTGCGCTCGTTGGCGGTTTTCACAATATCGGCTTCGGCAAATACGGAGGTGAGCATCCAGTCGACAGGCAGGCTCTTCAACAGCGAATTTGCACCGCCGCTGTGATCAATGTCGAGATGACTGACGACGAGGCCATGAATGTGCGCCGAGCCGGCCGCTCGCAGGTACGGCGCGATCAGGCGCGAACCGGCGTCGCTCGCGTCAGTCCAGCGTGGGCCGGTGTCGTAGACCATCGTGTGCCGGGCGGTTTGCACCACGGCTGCGGTGCCTTGCCCGATGTCAAGTACGGTCAGAGTAAATTCGCCGTCCACCGGACGCGCTGGCGTGATCGCAAACAATGGGACGCACCACACGAGTCCCAGCCAGCGATACGGCCAACCGCGTGGCGCGAGCAATACGAGACTGCCGAGTAACGCCAATGCTACCGTCCACCACGGCGGCGAATGCTGCGACCAGAGCGGCGTCGGCAACGTCATGAGCCATTGCAAGCCGACGGCGAGCCAGGTAACGAGCTGATGCGCGATGGTCAACAGCAGATCAAGCGGCACGACGAGCCAAAGTAGCGTCAGCGGCACCACGAGCATGGTGATGAGCGGAATCGCCACCGCATTGGCAATCGGCCCGACTAGCGAAACCTGTTGAAAAAGCGCAATCGACAGCGGTGCAAGGCCAATCGTTACGGCCGCTTGAGTGAGCAGTAGTGTGTGCCACCACGGTCGCTCACCGACCCGTCCGACAGTGACGTACATGAGCATGGCGACTGCCATGAACGAGAACCAGAAACCGACGGCGAGCACCGCCCACGGATCGATCACGAGCACGACAGCCAGAGCCCACGACAGGATGAGCCATGGCGATAGCGAGCGTCGCAACATTAGCGCAAGCGCGGCGGTCGCGAGCATGTAGCAAGTGCGTTGTGCGGGCACCGCAAACCCCGACAGCGCGGCATAAGCGATAGCGATAATCGCCGCAACAATCGCGGCAGCGAGTTGCGCTGGCATGCGTGATACCAGTCGCGGCGAGCGACGCCATATTGCAAAAACTGCAAGTCCAATCCATGTGGCGAACAGCGTGACGTGTGCACCGCTAATCGAGAGCAGATGCGACACCGCGGTCGCGTTAAACAACGCCCAATCAGATTCGGCAATCGCGCGCTGATCGCCAAGTGCCAACGCGACGAGCACACCTGCATAGCGCTGATCCTTGAGGGCGTTTTGCATGCGTTCGCGCAGCCGATCGCGCAGCTGATTGAGGTAATCAATCGGTCGACCCGCGTTAGCTGCGAGACGGCGATTCGGTTCATCACCACGCACAGAACCTGTCGCGCGCACTTCGTTTTCCAGCATCCAGGCTTCAACGTCGAAACCGTTTGGATTGCTGTAGCCATGCGGGCGCTTCAGGCGCACCGTCAATTGCCAGCGCTCTCCTGCGTGAATCGTCGGCAGCGGTTCGCCCTGCAGCTCTTTGCTGGTCGCTTTGTACCAGCCGAGCGCGATGCGTGGAGGAACAACTGCTTTCGGGGTCAATACACGCTCGACTGCGAAGGCGAAACGTACGCCTTGCGCATCGTTTTGCGGCAACTCGTCAATGACGCCGACGAGTTCAATGTCGCGACCTTCCCACTCGCTGGCAAGCGATTGCGACATGCGTAAATCCGCGCGCAGCAGGCTGAAACTGGCGCCCAAAACAAGTGCGATGGGAAGCACAAGCCAACCCGCCGTTCTGGATTTTCTCAGCAGAAGAAAAATACACGCGACTACCGAGATACAAACCAGTGAAACGCTAACCCAACGCGGTGGCAATTCCGGTGCAGTTTGCGCGAGGCCAACGCCAATTGCGAACGCGCAAAACGCAAAAACGGTTCGCACGGTTGAGCGTTGGTCTGGCGGCGCTACTCCGCCTTCCAGTGCCCCGATTTGCCGCCTTCTTTTTCCAGAAGGCGCACGGCCGAAATGGTCATGCCGCGATCCACCGCTTTGCACATGTCATAAATCGTCAGTAGGCCCACGCTGACGGC
>JBDSYI010000332.1:0-3901 GCA_039925745.1 Casimicrobium sp.
TTGGCCGCATCGCGGCGACCAACGCAATCTCCGACGTCTACGCGATGGGCGGCACGCCGATCATGGCGCTGGCGTTGGTTGGCATGCCGATCAACGTGCTCTCGATTGAAACGATTGGCAAGGTCATCAAGGGCGGCCAAAGTGTCGCCACGGCGGCCGGCATTCCGATTGCGGGCGGTCATACGATTGACTCCGTGGAAGCGATTTACGGCCTCGTGGTGATGGGCCTGGTCCACCCCGACAAGGTCAAGAAAAACGCGGACGCTCAAGTGGGTGACGTACTGATTCTCGGCAAACCGATTGGCGTCGGCGTGCTGTCAGCAGCGCTTAAAAAAGAGAAGCTCTCGCCAGCGGGCTACGCTGCGATGATTGCCAACACGACCAAACTCAACACGCCCGGCGCGAAGCTCGCCGACATGGCTGGCGTCCACGCCGTCACCGACATCACCGGCTTTGGCCTCGCCGGTCACACGTTAGAGCTCGCACGCGGCGCCAAGATGACGGCCGTGATCGAGTGGAACAAAGTGCCGTTCATTGAGAACGTAAAAGCGCTCGCTGCCGAGGGCTACATCACGGGCGCATCAGGTCGCAACTGGGGCGGCTACGGTCACGATGTCGACTTGCCTTCTGGCTTCAGTGACGTCAATCAGGCGCTGCTGACCGACCCACAAACTTCCGGCGGATTGCTCGTGTCGTGTGCGCCTTCGGCTGTCGATGCGGTGCTTGATTTGTTCAGGCGCGAGGGGTTTGAGAGCGTTGCGGTGGTCGGGCGGATGGAGGCTGGAGCGGGCCGGTTGGCGGTGATCTAACGTTCTGTCCCTGGTTGGCTCGGTCACGGGATAATTGCCGCAATCGTCAATTCAAACGCCCACCAAGGAGCCACCACTTGAGCACATTCAAAGCCTATCTCACCTCGCAAGAGGGCAAAACGTCAAAGACTGAACTCGTTGATTTCGGGCTTGATCAGCTGGATGCGGGCGAGGTGTTGATCAACGTTGATTATTCGACGGTGAATTACAAAGATGCGCTTTCGGCGACCGGTGCGGGGCGGATTATTCGGCGCTTTCCGTGCATTGGCGGCATTGACCTGGCGGGCACAGTTGAGAGCTCGACCGACGCCGCGTTTAAGCCGGGGGACAAGGTGATTGCGCACTCTTACGACGTGGGCGTGGCGCATCATGGTGGTTATGCACAGAAGGCGCGGATGCCGGCTTCGTGGCTGGTTCCGGTGCCCGCGGGCATGACGACATTTGACGCAATGACCTACGGCACGGCGGGCTTCACGGCGGCGCAGGCGGTGCATCGCATGCAGCATGACGGTCTGCATCCCGCGATGGGCCCGGTGCTGGTGAACGGCGCCACCGGTGGCGTTGGTATGGTGGCCATTGAGATTCTGGCGAAGCTGGGCTATGACGTCGTCGCCGTGACCGGAAAAGAAAAAGACGTTGAAACACTGAAGTCAATTGGCGCGAAAGACGTGCTGATTCGCGGACAGTTTGAGATGACGGAGAAGCCGCTCGGTGCTGAGACTTACGCGGGCGCGGTGGACAATTTAGGCGGTGAGCAGTTGTCGTGGTTGACGCGGGTGATGAAGGTCGGTGGAACGATTGCATCGATTGGTCTGGCGCAGGGTTGGGAAGTAAAAACCACCGTGATGCCGTTCATCCTGCGCGGTGTTTCGCTGCTCGGAATTGACAGCGTCAATTGCCCAATGGCGATGCGACGTGAGCTGTGGAAAAAGCTCGCTAATGAATGGAAATGCGAGAAGCTGGCGTCGCATTGCCGCACGGTGTCGTTTGATGAATTGCCGTCGGTGTTTGACGCTTATGTCAAAGGTGCAGTGACGGGACGCACTGTGGTGAAAATTGGCTAGCAGCTTTTGCTTGAAATCGCCATTTATCGGGGGCTAGCGCTGATATTTTCCATAAGTCGAGAATGGCATATAACCGCAATTAGCCCCCGCATAGGCGTCAATTCAGCGAAAAGCTGTTGCGCCCGATTGATCGATCAAGCGGGCTGACGCGCAGTTGCCACGGACTTCGCCAGCGCTTCATATTTGCTCGTACCGAGCACGACTCTGCCGAGTCCGAACGCGCGCGATACGGCGACACCGCTGACGCGACGCGGCTGTCCGGTTCGGTCACGTTCCTTGCCGATTCCGCTCCTCGTGTTGCCCGTAGTTTGCACGATTCCGCGTGCCGAAACGCGTGACGCCAGCCAGTCGAGCGCAAGCCGGATTGACGGCTCGATGCCGCGGCGCATGTCGGCGGTGGCTGCGTGGTCGAAAAAGCGCAGCAGATATACCAGCGCCTCGGCCTGAAAGCTGGCGTCAAAACCGCCTAGCTCGTAGAAATAGCCCGACGCATGTTGTCGCCCGATGCCGCGACGAATGGTTTCCTCGCCGGCACTCGCCAGCGCGTTGTCGCCGGTGAGCCGTCCAGTCGCAGCGAGCGCATATCCAGTGACGAAATAGCGCGAACCGTAGGCGTCGAGCTTTGCGCTGATGGCGGGTGCGTTCCGTGAGTCCGCCAGCCACGTCGCCGCATTGTGCAAACGGGGTCGAATCGACTGAATGCGCGCCGCAAAGGGTTGTCCGTGCCCGGTGGCCTCTAGCAGCCACAACGCATGAGCGGTGGCCGAGACAAAGTAGCTGCTGCTCAGATAGTTGTCTTTGCATGGAAAGCTGCCGTCCGCCGATTGCCGCGCAAAGCCCCATTCAATCGCGCGCAAACCGGCGTCGATTAGATCATCACGATTGCGATTAACGCCGGCGCCGATCACCGTGTCGGCAAAGCGTTGCTCTTCGATGTACCAGTCGCCTTTCGACGCGGCAGCCTCCCAGCTGCGATTGATACCCATCGCACCGGAGCGCTCGACTTGTTTCAGCAGTACGTCGGGATTGCTGTAGAACGTCGTGGTTAGCAGCGCGCTCCGCTCGTAGTTTGCATCGAGGCCCGGGCCGGCGGCGCGCCAGTCTTGCTGCGGAGCCGCGACAGCGGTGGGCGGCGCAGGTCGGGTAATAACGGTGGCGGGAGCCGGGTAATCAATGCCGCGGGGCGATGGGGCCGTCGTGCAGCCGACAAGCATCAACACCAGCACTGCGGCAAGCAGATGGCGCGTTAGCGAGGCGGTGAAAGCTGGAAAAATCTTCATCACCGCGACGATTTGAGTGGAGCCATTGTTATTGGTCGCTATTTGGAAGAAGACGTCGTCGCGTCGTTCTTAGACTTTTTCGACTTGTGCGCTTGCTTCGCTGCTTTCGGCATTTTTGCCGCCTTCGCTTTAGCAGCCTTACCTTTTGCCTTGCCCTTATCGGCGGAGGCAACTGGCTTGCCAGCTGCTTTTCGGGCCGCTGCGCGCTCTTGTGCCTCCAGTTTTTGCCGTTCTGAAAGGCGCTTGTTCAACTCCTTTGAGTCCTCGCGCATCTGAGCGTTGGCATCTTTCGATGCCGCTTTTTGTGCGGCGGTGTCTTGCGTGGTGACCACAGTTTTCCCGGTTGGGCAAGGCGCATCACTATAGACCGTCTGCCCGTTGTTGTCGCATCTGTACGCGGTTTGCGCAGCCGCAGATGCGATCAACGCGGTGGTGAGGCACGTAACAGCGACAAATCGTTTGACAAAGGAAGTCATGGCACGTGCGCTTTCGCGCGGAGGTGGTTAATCCTCGTATTTTGCCGCGCAATAAACCGCGCCGTCCACTTTCCAACCTGCTGGCAGCGTAATTTTGGCTAACTGGCTCTCGGTCAGGTAGCGATGATTGATGGTGCTTTGATTAAACAGGCGGATTACCTTGAATGTATCGGCCGGACACGTGCTTGCCGTGACCAGATCCTGCGCGCGCATGGCGACGCCCTCGTCGAGCGCCCAGGTCTGCGCTTTCAGGAGCGCGCAATCGCCGGCAT
>JBDSYI010000333.1:0-13305 GCA_039925745.1 Casimicrobium sp.
GCTTTGGACGGAATACAACCGACGTTGAGGCAGACGCCGCCGAGCGTGGCGTAGCGCTCAATGAGCACTGTCTTCATACCGAGATCGGCGGCGCGGAAGGCCGCGCTGTAGCCGCCAGGACCCGCACCGAGCACGAGCATTTCGCATTCGATGTCGGCTTTGCCGGTGTACGCACCTGCGGCGACGGGTGCTGCGACCGCTGTGGGTGCTGGAGCAACCGCTGCCGGTATTTTGGCTGCGACTGCAACAGCTGCTGGAGCGGCGGCGCCGCTAGCTTCAATCATTGCAACGACGGCTCCCTGCGACACCTTGTCGCCGAGCTTGACGCGAATTTCCTTCACCACACCCGCCGTATCGGCCGGCACTTCCATCGTCGCCTTGTCCGACTCGAGCGTGACGACTGATTGCTCAAGCGCTACCGTGTCGCCGACTTTCACCAATATTTCAATGACTGGAATGTCTTTGAAATCTCCGATGTCGGGGACTTTGAGTTCGATCTGACTCATAGCGCCACCCGCCGAAAGTCCGCAAGTAACGAGCCGACATACGCGTTGAATCGCGCAGCCGTTGCGCCATCAATCACACGATGGTCATACGAGAGCGACAGTGGCAGCATGAGCTTCGGAGTGAACTCTTTGCCGTTCCACTTCGGTTTGATTTCACCGCGCGACAGCCCAAGAATGGCCACCTCCGGCGCATTGATGATCGGCGAAAACGCCGTGCCACCTATGCCGCCAAGCGAGCTGATTGAGAAGCAGCCACCCTGCATATCAGCCGGGCCGAGCTTGCCTTCGCGCGCCTTGAGCGAAAGTTCACCCATCTCTTTGGCAATTTGCATGATGCCTTTTTGATCGGCATTTTTTAAGACCGGAACGACGAGTCCATTCGGTGTGTCGGCCGCGAAGCCGATGTTGAAATACTTCTTGTAGACCAAGTTGTCGCCATCGAGCGAAGCGTTGAAGTCCGGGAACTTCTGCAACCCTGCGACACAGGCTTTGATCACGAATGCCAGCATGGTGACCTTTACACCAGACTTCGCGTTCTCGGCGTTGAGCTGAACGCGCAGCGCTTCAAGCTCGGTAATGTCGCACTCGTCATGGTTAGTGACATGCGGGATCATCACCCAGTTGCGGTGCAGATTGGCACCGGAGATTTTCTTGATGCGCGACAGCGGTTTGGCTTCGATCTCGCCAAACTTGCTGAAGTCCACTTTTGGCCATGGCAACAATCCAAGCGCAGCGCCACTATCGCCACCACCCACGCTCATTCCGGCTACCGGTAGCGCGCTCATCACGCCTTTGACGAAAGCCCGAACGTCCTCGAGCATGACGCGATTTTTTGGGCCAGTGGGTTTCACTCGCCCCAGATCCACACCCAGCTCTCGCGCAATCTTTCGGATGGACGGCGAGGCGTGCGCTTTGCTGAAACTGGCTTCGTTGATTGCGGCAACGGCAGGCGCAGGAGTGGCGTTCGCTACCACAGGAGCCGCTGCTGACGGTGCGCTCGGCTCCGTCGCCGCAGACACAGCGGCAGGGGCAGGGGCAGAGGCTGCCGCTGGGGCAGCACCCAACGCGTCAACAACGACGACAACCGTACCCTCGGAAACCTTGTCGCCAAGACTAACTTTGATCGCCTTGACTACGCCTGCCACCGAGGACGGAACTTCCATCGTTGCCTTGTCAGATTCGAGCGTCAACAGTGACTGTTCAACTTTGACCGTGTCGCCCACTTTCACGAGAATTTCGATGACAGGAATGCCTTTGTAATCGCCGATGTCTGGCACTTTCACATCGACCGCGCCACCGCCCGCCGCAGGCGCTGAAGGAACGGCAACGGCTGCTGGCGCCGGAGGCACCGCTGCCTTGGTGGGTGCTGGGGCAGGCGGAGTAGCTGGTGCCGGAGCTGGCGCAGCAGCACCCGCCTCAATCACCGCCACCACCGTGCCCTCACTCACGTTGTCGCCGAGCTTCACACGCAGTTCGACCACCGTGCCCGCCGTATCGGCAGGTACTTCCATCGTGGCCTTGTCGGATTCGAGGGTGACCAGCGATTGCTCTTTCGCCACGACGTCGCCGACTTTTACCAATATTTCAATGACCGGGATATCTTTATAGTCACCGATGTCCGGGACTTTAAGTTCAAGCTTTGCCATGATGTGTCCCGTTCCTTAAACAGTCGTTGGATTGGGTTTGTTCGCATCGATGCCGTACTTCTTGATGGCTTCGGCGAGCACTTTGCGCTCGATCACGCCGTCCTCCGCCAACGCGGTGAGCGCAGCGAGGGTGACGTAATAACGATTGACTTCGAAGAAGCGACGCAGGTTCTCACGACTGTCCGAACGACCGAAGCCGTCGGTGCCGAGCACCTTGAATGTTTTCTTGATGTAGGGACGCACGCTGTCGGCGTAGATGCGCATGTAATCGGTTGCCGCGATCAGTGGACCAGCCTTCGAATTGACACAAGCGGCGACGTGCGGAATGCGCGGCTCATCCATCGGGTGCAGCAGGTTCCAGCGTTCGCAATCGATGCCGTCGCGACGAAGTTCGTTGAAGCTTGGTGCGCTCCAGATGTCGGATTCAACGCCCCAATCGTCACGCAACAAATCAGCTGCCGCGATGACTTCTCGGAAGATCGTGCCGGAGCCCGTTAGCTGCACGCGCATGCCTTTCTTCTTGTCCTTACCGCCCTCTTTGAACAGGTACATGCCCTTGATGATGTTCGCACCGTCCGTTCCCGCGCCTTTCGGCATGTCGGGATGCGTGTAGTTCTCGTTCATCACGGTTAAGTAGTAGTACTCGTCCTTCTGATCGGTCAGCATGCCCTTGACAGCGTGCTGAGTGATCACGGCGACTTCATACTGGAACGTCGGGTCGTAGGTGCGCACGTTCGGAATCGCGCTGAACCACACGTGCGAGTGACCGTCTTCGTGTTGTAGCCCTTCGCCGTTCAACGTGGTGCGACCGGCAGTGCCGCCGACCAGCAATCCACGAGCGCGCATGTCGCCCGCTGCCCAGCACAGATCACCAATGCGTTGCACGCCAAACATCGAATAGAAAATGTAGACCGGCAGCATCGGCACGTTGCTGTTGCTATAGCTCGTCGCCGCCGCGATCCAGTCGGCCATCGCGCCAGGCTCATTGATGCCTTCCTGCAGAATCTGGCCGTCTTTTGCCTCTTTGTAGAACATCAACTGGTCGGCATCGACCGGCGCGTAGTTCTGGCCCTGCTGGTTCCAGATACCGAGCTGGCGGAACATGCCTTCCATGCCGAAAGTGCGCGATTCGTCAGGCACGATGGGCACGACGTTGCGACCGATATTTTTGTCTTTAACCAGCGTGTTGAGTATTCGAACAAACGCCATCGTTGTGGAAATTTCGCGCTCGCCAGTGCCTTTGAGTTGTGCCTCAAATGCGGACAGTTCTGGCGTCGGCAACGACACGCTTTTCATTCGACGTTGCGGCAGATAACCGCCGAGCGCTTCGCGACGCTCACGCATGTACTTGATCTCGGGTGAGTCGGCGGCAGGCTTGAAGTACGGATAGTCCTTGAGCTCTTCGTCCTTCACTGGAATGCCAAAGCGATCACGCATCTGCTTCAGCGATTCGATATCCATCTTCTTCGCCTGGTGCGCGATGTTCAAGCCCTCGCCGCTGTGGCCCATGCCGTAACCCTTCACGGTTTTGGCAAGAATCACCGTCGGCTGTCCCTTGTGCTTAACCGCCGAATCGTAGGCTGCATAAATCTTGTGCGGATCATGACCGCCACGGTTCAAACGCCACACGTCGTCGTCCGACATGCTGGCTACCATTTCACGCAGCTGCGGGTACTTGCCGAAGAACTGCTCGCGGACGAAAGCTCCGTCGCGCGCCTTCATTACCTGATATTCACCATCAACCACTTCTTCCATTCGCTTGACCAGCAGGCCGTCTTTGTCGCGGGCGAGAAGTTGGTCCCAATAACCGCCCCAGATAAGCTTGAGCACGTTCCAGCCTGAGCCGCGGAAGTCACCCTCTAGTTCCTGAATGATCTTGCCATTGCCACGCACCGGACCGTCGAGGCGCTGCAAATTGCAGTTGATGACGAACACCAGGTTGTCCAATTTTTCACGGCCCGCCATGCTGATCGCGCCGAGCGACTCCGGCTCGTCCATCTCGCCGTCGCCGCAGAACACCCAGACCTTGCGGCCTTCGGTGTTGGCGAGTCCACGCGCGTGCAAATACTTGAGAAAACGCGCCTGATAAATGCCCATCAAAGGGCCAAGGCCCATCGACACTGTTGGCAACTGCCAGAAGTCCGGCATCAGCCATGGGTGCGGATAGCTCGGAATACCCTTGCCGTCAACCTCCTGCCGAAAGTTGTCCATCTGTTCCTGTGACAGTCGGTCAAGCATAAAGGCGCGCGCATAGACGCCCGGCGAGCTATGACCCTGCACATAGACCAGATCACCGCCATGGTCGGCGGAGGGTGCATGCCAGAAGTGATTGAAGCCGACGTCGTACAGCGTCGCAGCAGACGCGAAGGACGAAATGTGTCCGCCCAGTTCGAGATCCTTTTTGCCGCCGCGCAGCACCATCATCGCCGCATTCCAGCGCACGTAGCTGCGAAGCTTGTGCTCCATCGCATGATCGCCGGGGCTTTTAGCCTCGAGATGCGTAGGAATGGTGTTCACATACGCCGTGTTCGGTGAGAACGGCGCGTTGCCGCCTGTTCGTCGGGCTTTGTCGAACAGCGCTTCAAGCAGGAAATGCGCGCGCTCGTAGCCTTCGTTGGCGATCACGCTATCGAGCGAATCGAGCCAGTCGCTGGTTTCTTTCGGATCTAAATCGCTCGGGCCTGATGGGTTTTCCATGTCACTCCTCCTTACAGTTTTCGGGTGCCGTTCACGTGCAAAGGGCACTATCACGCGACGCCTCATCGTCATTGTCGCGTGTGTGCAATGCACAATAAAAAAAATGCGCCGATCGCACCGCTAAATTGTCATTTTAACCAAATTTCCATATTATGGAAGTGGCTTCCATAAATTATTATTGCCTTCGATTTGATGATCATCTTTTTGCTGTATGTCATATTTCAAAGGGTATAGCGGCTAATTTTCTAATAAGTCGACTCCCATCGTATTGGCTATCATGCCCTTTTGTAATGGTGCTTTCACGAAAAAGCTGTAACCATAAACCGTAGTGGTGGCGTCATCGAATTTCGCGGCCTTCCTACAATGGCCGCAGACTTCTCTAGTTGACCCGCGCACTCCGGCATTCCGGCGCGCACTCTCAAAGGCATTTTCCATGCGACTTTTTCCCGTTATCGCCACTTGCTCGTTGCTGGCCGCATCACTCACGTTTGCGCAGACATATCCGACGAAACCCATCAAATTCCTGGTGCCGTTCCCCGCTGGCAGCGCCACCGACGTGGTGGCCCGTCAACTCGCCGAAGCCATGGGCAAAGAGCTTGGACAAAGCATCGTCGTAGACAACAAAGCGGGCGCGCAAGGCACCATTGGTGCAGCGGAAGTCAAAAATGCACCTGCTGACGGATACACGCTGCTAGTCACGACCAGCACCACGCAAGCCGCCGTTGTCAGCCTGCTGAAAAAGGTGCCCTACGACCCAGCCAAAGACTTCACGCCGATCGGCAAAATCGCGACCACGCCGTTCGTGCTCATCACCAATGACAAAGTGCCTGCGACCGATTTGAAGAGCTTCATCGCCTACGTCAAGGCAAACCCCGGCAAAGTTCGCTTCGGTCAGGGCTCGTCGGGTTCATGGGTATCAGGATCGCTATTCGCTTCGATGATTCAGGGCGATATGCAGATGATTCCGTACAAGGGCATTCCGCCAGCGATCACCGACATGCTCGGCGGCTCGATCGAAGTCGTGTTCGCCGATTTGGGCAATGCGCAAGCGCAGATTAGAGGCGGCAAAGTAAAAGCTTTCGGCGTTACCAGCCTTAAGCGCTCAGCCGCTTTGCCTGATTTGCCAGCAATCACCGAGCAGGTTCCGGGCTATGAATTGGTGCCATGGTTCGCACTCGTTGGCCCCGCGCATATGCCGAAGGACGTCACCGCAAAACTCTCCACAGCGCTGCTTAAAGTACTGGCGCTTCCAGAGCTCAAGCAAAAGTTAAACGCGGGTGGTTTTGACCTGGATCCCAGCGATGCCGCCGGTCTGGCCAAACTGATTGACTCCGAAGTCAAACGTTGGGGCCAACTCACCAAAACCGCAAAAATCGAGGCTGAATAGTCCCACGCGACGGTAGTAGAAACATCACCGCTTTTTTTCTACGTGTGACCGCCTAGCGACAACGCAAATCCCCAATCGGGGAAACTTTTCTCTCCCGACCAGTCTGATGAGTGCAGGACGCATTCTTTTTCGCGTCCGACACGTCAAATTCTTGGAGAGATCATGTATAAAAATTATCAGACGCCTACGCGCAAACGTTCGCTTTCGAACTCAATACTCGCGCTGTTGACAGCGGGCACTGCGCTCGCGGCAATGGGTAGCGTCCATGCGCAATCGTTTGCGCCGCATGCTTACATCGGCGGCGCCTACGGCGTCACTAATGCGCAGGGTGACTTCAATGGACAGGTATTCAGCGCCGGGCAAAGCCTGACCGGTGGCAATGCCATCGCCAACATCCGCAGTGACCGCAGCGACAACGGCGGCAAATTCTTCGCTGGTTATCAGTTCCATCGCAACCTTGCGGCCGAATTGAGTTACGTCGATTTCGGCAAATTCAACGGTGGTTACCAGTTCTCCGGGCCCAACAACTTCACACGCCAATACGGTGCAAACTGGCGCGCCGATGGCATCGCATTAGATCTCGTTGCCAGCGCTGAGGTGTTGCCAAAACTGAGTGTTTCAGGTCGTGTCGGCTTGATGCGCAGCTCCCTGAAATACAGCCACGCCACGGTTCCGGCTGGGCTTGATCCGTTTAACGCACCGACCGACCATCAAACTCGTCCGCATTTCGGCGTAGGGCTCGGATACGACATCACGCCGGCCATCGGCGCACAGTTGGGTTGGGAGCGCACGACTGGGATCGGACGCAACTTCAGCTTCAGCAATGCAGATCCTGACCGCTCAAACGGCAAGCTTAATTACGACCTCGTGTCGCTGGGATTGACTTATCGCTTTCGCTAAGCGCCAAACTGCGAAATTGATCTACTAGAAGCGGTTCGGTCGGGCGGCGCACGCGTTACCATTAACCCGTGAACGCAATGACCGAACCCCTCTTGCCCGTCGCGCCGGGTAACAAAATCTCGTTTGTGCTGCACGGCGTGGCCGCCTCGCCGGGCGTTGCGATTGCGCGCGCCCAACTCGTTTCCCACGCCACGCTCGAAGTCGCGCACTACGACATCGCTCCTGAGCAGGTCGAGGCCGAACTGCTCCGCTTCGACACCGCGCTTGCGACAGTACGAGCACAATTCGAGGCCTTGCACGAGCGTATGAAAGGTCAGGACGCACCTGCCGAATTCGGTGCCTTTCTCGATGTCCACTGGATGATCCTGACCGATACACACATCGCAAAAGACCCCAAAGTCGCGATCGCCGAATTGCATTGCAATGCAGAGTGGGCAGTCACGCAAAAAATGAAAGAGCTGGTCGATCAGTTCGAGCAATTTGAGGACCCGTATCTGCGTGAGCGAGCGCACGACGTGGTGCAGGTTGTCGAGCGCATCGTCAAAGCACTGATGGGCAAACCGAGCGAATTGCCACTGATTAATCCTCTGCACTCGACTGCATTGGTGGCGCATGATTTGTCACCCGCCGACGCAATTCATTTCAAAGAATCCGCATTCGCCGCGTTCATCACCGACGTTGGCGGTGCGACTTCGCATACCGCCATCGTTGCCCGGTCGCTTGGCATTCCGGCGGTGGTCGCGCTACACAACGCGCGGTACCTGTTACGCGAATCCGAGCTGTTGATCGTCGACGGCGACAACGGTCTCGTCATCGTCAATCCGGATCAACATGTGCTCGCTGAATATGAGCACAAACAGAGCAGTCAGTTGCTGGAACGGAAAAAGCTCAAGCGGCTGGTCAGCACGCGGGCGGTGACGCTCGACGGCACTGCGATTGACCTCAACGCCAACATTGAACTGCCGTCCGACATTCCGGGATGTATCGAAAACGGCGCGGATGGCGTCGGCCTGTTCCGCTCGGAATTTCTGTTCATGCACCGCGACGATTTGCCGACAGAAGACGAGCAGTTCGAATCCTACCGTGCAGTGGTTGAGGGATTGCAGGGCCGTCCCGTCACGATTCGCACTTTCGATTTAGGTGCCGACAAACGCATGCCCGGATTGGGTGATCGCCACAGCGACAACCCGGCGCTGGGCCTGCGCGCGATTCGACTGTGTCTGGCCGAGCCGAAACTCTTTATGACGCAACTGCGCGCCATCCTGCGGGCGAGTGCATACGGGCGACTGCGCATTCTGATCCCGATGATCGCCAACGCGCACGAAATCACACAAACGCTTGCGTTCATCGCGCGCGCCAAGGCAGAACTCGTGGCGCTCGGCGTTCCCTTTGATAACGACGTGCCGGTCGGAGGCATGATCGAGATCCCGGCCTCGGTGCTGTCACTGTCGTACTTTGCCGAACGCCTCGATTTTTTGTCGATAGGCACCAACGATTTGATTCAGTACACGCTGGCCATTGATCGCACTGACGACGCGGTCGCGCATATGTACGATCCGCTACATCCGGCCGTGTTGAAGCTCATCGCGCAAGCCATTCGCTCCGCCAACAAATCAAAAAAGCCGATTGCCGTGTGTGGCGAAATGGCTGGTGAGCTGCGCCTTACCCGTCTGCTATTGGGCTTCGGGTTGCGCAATTTTTCGATGCACCCGGCGCAGCTTTTAACCATCAAACAGCGGGTTTTGACGTCCAGTATCGCCGACTGCGAGGCCGTCGCAAATCGCATATTGCGCACTGACGACTCCGACAAAATTGCAGCGGCCTTGCTGCGATTAAACGCGCTGTAGCCGCTGCAACCGCCGCGCATCGCGGCCGTAAATCTGCGTCTTTTGCAGCAGTTTCCACTCTTGCATTGCCTATTCGTCGAATTTGGTTATCATTGAGCATCGCCGATTTGAAAGAAACAGCTTGCGGGCGAGATTGCAGTACCACCTGTAGTCAAAATTGCTAAAGCGACGTCAGAGCAGACTCCTCTATTCGTCTCACGACAAGCCCGCAAGCCCACCTCACGGTATTTGGCTTCCGGGCTTTTTTGTTGCTAATGATTTATGGATATCGCTACTGACTCAGTCGGCTACGTCTCGCCGCAAAAGATTGCGTTTGAGACGCCACTCACCTTCGCCTCTGGAGCCACGCTTCCCCGCTTCGATCTGATGGTGGAAACGTATGGCAATCTGAACGCCGCGCGTACCAACGCGGTGCTGGTTTGCCACGCTTTGTCGGGGCATCATCATGTCGCCGGTTTTTACACCGACGCGCCTGACCCTTCAAAATCTGAAGGCTGGTGGGACAATCTCATCGGTCCCGGTCGTCCACTGGATACGCGCAAATTTTTTATCATCGGCGTCAACAACCTGGGCGGATGTCACGGCTCAACGGGACCGGGGACGATCAACCCAGCGACTCACCGGCCATTCGGAAGTGAATTTCCGATTGTGACGGTGCCCGATTGGGTACGCACGCAGGTTCAACTCGCGGATTACTTCGGCATCGAATCCTTTGCCGCGGTTCTCGGTGGCTCGCTGGGCGGAATGCAGGCGATGCAGTGGGCGATTGATTTTCCCGAACGCGTTCGAAACGTGCTCGCGATTGCCGCCGCGCCCAAACTCTCCGCCGAAAATATCGGTTTCAACGAAGTCGCCCGGCAGGCCATTCGCACCGATCCGGATTTTCACGACGGCGATTTTTACGCGCACGGCGTGGTGCCAAAACGCGGTTTGCGGCTATCACGCATGCTCGGGCATTTGACTTATTTGTCCGACGATTTGATGGGCGAAAAATTTGGTCGTGTGCTGAAAGGCGAGGACTATCAGTTCGGTTTCGACGCCGAATTTGAGGTGGAGAGTTACCTGCGCTATCAGGGCGACAAATTCGCGGGATACTTTGATGCAAACACGTATTTGTTGATGACGCGGGCGCTCGACTACTTCGACCCAGCGCGAGCGTTTGATGGTGATTTGAGTGCAGCATTCGCCAAAAGCAAAGCCAAATTTTTCATCGCGGCGTTCACTAGCGACTGGCGTTTTTCACCCGCGCGCTCGAAAGAAATTGTGCGCGCGCTGCTGGCCGACAAGCACGATGTCAGCTTTGCCGAAATTGAGTCGGTCGAAGGCCATGACTCGTTTCTGATGCCGATCCCGCAGTATCACGCGCTGTTGCGCTCAACGTTCGACGGGATCAAAGTATGAGCAGCGCCTACATCCGCCCAGACTTTGACGTCGTCACTAACTGGGTGCCGCAGGGCGCGTCCGTTCTCGATCTCGGTTGCGGCGACGGCGAGCTGCTGGCGCGGCTAAAACGTGAGCGTGGCAGCATTGGCTACGGCGTCGAGATTGAAGACAGCGCCGTCCTCGCCTGCTTAAATCGCGGTTTGAACGTGCTGCAAGGCAACATCGAAAGCGGGCTTAATTTATTCGACGACGGCGCGTTCGACGTGGTAATTTTGTCGCAGACATTGCAAGCCACGCGGCACACCGAGGCGCTAGTGCGAGAGGTATTGCGCGTGGGCAAAAGCGCGATTGTGACGCTGCCGAACTTCGGACATTGGTCGGTGCGCTGGCAGCTGGGCGTCGGCGGTCGCATGCCAGTGTCGAAGCGGTTGCCCTATCAGTGGTACGACACGCCGAACGTTCACTTTTCGACGATTACCGACTTCGACGTGTTTTGTGCCGACAAAGGCATTACTGTCGAGCGCCGCGTGGCGCTGGCAGGGGGTCGCGCGATCACATTCCTGCCGAATGTGCGCGGCGAAACGGCCGTGTTTCAGATTCGAAAATAGGGCGGCTCGCGCCGCGCCTACATTTCGAAAACTACCTGACGGTGATCGTTATCCGCTCGCTCATAACCGGCGGATGATGCGGAATATGGTTTTGATCGGCCAGCAGCAATTGCAGCGTATGTTTGCCCGGCGTCATCGGCAACGTGACCTCCGTCTGCCCCAAGCCGAAGTGGCGCGTGCTATCACTGTTAGGAATCGGCGTGTTGACATCAAGCGAATCCACATCGATCAGCAGATGATGATGGCCGGTGCCAGCCTTTTCGACGCCCGCAGGCGCGACGCCCATGCCGCTCAACCCGAATTGAACCGTCACCGGTGAGGCAATGCTGTCACCATTTTTTAGGTTGATGAAATACAAATTCGCGCCCGGTGCGGCGGCGACTTTTTCGTAACCGGCAGCGAGCTTCGGCGTGCTCATTGTGACCTTCATCGGCGCAGTGGGGGCGACTGAGGTTACCGGTGTCGTAGGCATTGCGCTGTTTTGCGCACATGCGCCGAGCGTCAGAATCAGGCCGATAGCCAGCGCGGTTTGGATAAATTTGGATGTCATGCTTGGTGCTCCTTTTAGCGGTGCGAGCGTAGCAGTTAGCGACGCTGTGAGCAAGACGTACGGTTGCTGTGGCAATGCCGAGCGTCTGTGCTACCGTCACTTTCTGTACAACTGATTCCAGCTCTCGGCGCAGATTGGCGACGCGTACGAAGCCGGGGCGCTGCGAAACTCAAGGAGACACACCTGTGACACGATTTCTCATTACGGCAAGCGCCACAGTCACGGCGGTCGCGCTGATCGCGCTGGCTGGCTGCAAAAGCATGAGCGAAGAGAAAAAGCCGATCGTCGCGATTGCGGAAATGATGCCGACGACTGCTGCTGCCGCCGCCAATCTGGCGGCCACCGGCACCGTGACCTTGACTCAGCTGGGCACCAATCGCGTGTTGGTCAAGGCGGAGATTCGTGGCCTCAAGCCGTTTTCAGAGCATGGATTTCATATCCACACCGTGCCCGACTGTTCAGGTAACGCGGTGGGAACGGGGGCGCATTTCAATCCAGATGGCAATCCCCACGGCGACCCGTCGCACGTATTGCGGCACGCCGGTGCCATGTTGAACATCAAGACCGACGCCGCCGGCCTGGGCACCACGCGCCAGGAAGTAGACACTATTTCGCTGGGCTCCGACAAGTACAGCGTGATTGGCCTACCCATCGTCACGACACGCGATCGGGACGACTACGTGTCGCAACCGCTGGGCAACTCGGGCCCGCGTGTGAGCTGCGGCGTTATCAAGCTGGTGCCGACCGCAACGCCCAAGTAAAAACCATCAGCTTTTTGCTGGATTCAAGCGTGTACAGGGGCTAAGTGGCCAAAGTTTAAAAAGTCGATTTATTGAATTTTTAAGCAATAGCCCCCGTGTAGTGGTCATTTCGCGATAAAGCTAATACCTAAAACGAGCAGTCTAGCCGGCCAATTTGGCCGCGAGCGCGCTGATTCGAGCACCAAACAGTTCTGACGTTTTAAAGTCGCTGGCGGCAATGCCTTCGACACCCTGATCAACGTTCGCCTGAACCATGAGCCCGCTGTAAGAGCCAACCCGGTTCAAGTCATCAACGCTGCCTTTGCTGTTGTTAAAGCCTGGCATCTGGCCCAGCGGCGCCCACAACATCGTGTGTTGTCCGGCAAAAATCATGAACTGCTGCAAAGTCGCAAGTTTGTCGCCCGAATACGCGCCAGATACCGTGAAGCCCGCAGCCAGCTTGTCTTTCCAACCTTGTGTGAACCACACCTTGGCGCTGGCTTCCATGAATTTTTTCATTTCGGCTGACGCTGCGCCCATGTAGGTCGGCGCGCCAAAAATGATGGCGTCAGCTGCGGCCAGTGTGTCCCAGTGCTGGTCAGCATCGGCGACGCTCACGAGCGTAACGGTTGCGCCCGCGACGGTGGCTGCGCCCTTCTGCACCGCCTCCGCGATGGCTTTGGTGTGGCCGAAGCCGGAGTGATAGACGATTGCAACTGATGCCATGATGAATTCTTTAGAGATGGAGGAAAGTTAGGTTTTTGTGGGAGCGGTTCTACCGCGATTGTTCATCTGTGCAGAACATAGTGGCGCATCCGTAAACGGCCGTTCCCACGGATTGTGTGAAAGTTATTGAAGCTGACCGAGATCGAAGAGCAACACTTCTGCTTCGTCGCCGCCACTAATGGTGACGCGTGATTCATTCTCAATCATCACGGCGTCGCCTTCTGACAACGCCGCGCCATTAACCGTGACCGTGCCGCGCGCGACGTGAACGTAGGCCTGACGGGCAGCCGCCAGATCGTGTGTCGCTGACTCGTC
>JBDSYI010000334.1:0-4896 GCA_039925745.1 Casimicrobium sp.
TCGAGCACCGCCTGCGCATGACCTGCAACTTTGACGCCGCGCCACTCGTGGACGAGCGCCCGCTCCGGGCCGATGATGAAGGTGCTGCGCTCAATGCCCCGCACTTGCTTGCCGTACATGTTCTTCATCTTGATGACGCCAAATTGGGCGCACAGCAACTCTTCGGCGTCCGAGATCAGCGCGAAGGGGAGACCGTGTTTCGCGCAAAAATTGTCGTGTGATTTGACGCTGTCGCGCGAGACACCGACGACGACCGTATTGGCCTTAATAAAGCTGTCATGCAACGCCGCAAAGTCAATGCCTTCAGTCGTGCACCCTGGCGTGCTGTCTTTGGGATAGAAATAGAGGACGACGTTCTTGCCCGCGTGATCCGAGAGCTTGAAGCGACCTCCGCCGTTGGTAGGCAGGTCGAAATCGGTAACTTTTTTAGTCGGCAAGAGGACTCCCAAATAACTAGCGGCGCATCGTTTGGTTCAGATTTGCAAGGTACGGCAGGCCTTGCTTCACCAGCGTTCCCGATCGACCGACAACTTCCGCCCAGTCCAGTTCGCAGTAAGGCAGAGCGTCCGCATCTAATGCGTCGAAGTAGGTTCCGGTGCTGACGAGGCTGTAGCCCTGATCGCGCCACCCGGCCAGCAGTCGCTCCATCACCGGCAGTAGCGCCATGCCTTCGAGTTCGGCGTGTAGCGTAAACACATGATCGCGCCTGTTCTGCGCTGTCAATTGCAATAGGTGTCCGTGCACGTTATCCGACGTGCAACCGTCGAGCCCAATCAGTTCGTCGAGCGTAGGCAGTGTGCCGGTGACTTGCGCGACCGGCAACGCTTCACCCTTCACGAGAGGCCAGAAGACGTTGCCAATGTCGCCCTCTTTTGCGGGTATCAGCGTCGGGGGATTGGATCGTGCATCGCTGGCATAGCGGTAGCCGAGCGTGCCTTGATGGCGCAGTGCTTCCACGCTCATTTGCCAGCCCGCCGCGCCCCAGGTCTGCGCTGGCTGACCGAACACCTGCGCGAAGCGCTCATGCGCGCGATCCATCTGGTCGCGCGTCCATTCTGGCGATTTTTTCATCACACCGTCTTGCCAGCTTACGTGATCCCAGCAATGAATACCGCATTCAAACCCGGCGTCGCGAGTGGCTTGCATAGGGCCCGATGCGCGCTTGCCAATGTCCGGTCCAGGAATCAAGGTGCCGTAGAGCAGCGTCTTCAAACCGTAGTTCGATCGCACCGAAGTGCGCCGAACTTTGGCAAGAAAACCAGGGCGAAAAATGCGTTTGATGGCACGACCCGTATTGTCCGGGCCAAGCGAGAACAGAAAGGTTGCGCCAACTTGCTCTCGTTTGAAAAGCTCGACCAGACGCGGCACGCCTTCGAGCGTTCCGCGGAGCGTGTCGACGTCAACCTTGAGACAGAGAAATGGCATGACGCTCGCTGAGTCCCGCGCGTCAGGCCCGTTGCGCTGTCGTGATGGCTGCGGCTTCCGCGCGATACGCTTCGAGAATTTTCCGCAATGCGCGCGCCATCGTCACTTTCGGCAGCCAGTCGAGCTCATCGACCGTGTTAGTGATGCGCGGCGCGCGGAACTGCACGTCCTGATAACCTACGCCGTAGTACTCCTCCGCCGTTGTGTCGACAAGTTTGGACTTCGCGGCACCGGCCCGATATTCGGCGTATTCAGGGGCGAGTTTTATGAGCATTTCGGCGAGGTCACGCACCGAATGATTGTTTGCCGGATTTCCGATGTTGTAGATCTTGCCTGTCGCGATGCCGTTCGGATTTTCGATAATGGTCATCAATGCGGCGATAGCGTCTTCCACGTCGGTGAAGCTGCGCCGCGCGCTGCCGCCATCAACCAGTTGAATCGGTTCGCCACGAATAATGTGACCAATGAATTGCGTGATCACTCGAGCGCCGCCGGGATTGCTCGCGGTTAGCGAATCAAGTCCTTCGCCAATCCAGTTGAATGGGCGGAACAGCGTGTAATCGAGCTCACCTTTGAGGCCGTACGCATGAATGATGCGATCCAACAATTGCTTCGACACTGAATAAATCCAGCGCGGCTTGTTAATCGGACCGACGACGAAGTCCGATGTTTCGGAATCGAATTCGGTGTCCGTGCACATGCCGTAGACCTCGGAAGTCGACGGAAAAATCAGACGCTTTTTATGCTTCACACACATTCGAACGATGGGCAGATTTGCTTCAAAATCGAGCTCGAATACGCGCAGTGGATCGCTCACGTAGGTCGCAGGTGTAGCGATGGCTACAAGTGGCAGTACGACATCACACGCTGCGACCTGTTCATCAATCCATGCAGTGCTCGTCAGCATGTCACGTGCATGAAAACTCATGCGTGGGTTGTCAAGCGTCGGCGTCAGGCGGTGACTGCCTAAATCCATACCTACGATGTGCCAGTCCGTCGTCGCAAGAATCGCGCGGCTCAAATGATGGCCAATGAAACCATTGGCGCCAAGGATAAGTACTTTTTTCATAGAGATGCCCTGTGTGCAGGCGTTATTGTTTCATGGCGAGCATTCGCGGCTCGCGTCATGACTATTTTGTGGCGCGTGATGCCAACCAGCTTTGCGATGCTGCGCGATCCAGCGTCTTGCCGTTTACAGTGAGCGACAACGGCTCCAGAAGCATGCCGTCCGCGCAAACGAAGCCCAGCGTGTGGCCGTTCTGCGCAATGCTTCCGGGTACCGATGAAGTTGACGCACCGTCCACAATACGCGCCTTGTTCAAAATCACCCGCGTCTCGTCAAAATCTGTAAACGCGCCGGGATACGGCGGTGCCACCGCACGAACCAGGTTGTAAATTTGTTGGGCCGATTGCTGCCAGCTAATTCGTCCATCTTCCGGTTTACGACCGGAAAAATAGGAGCCCGATTTCAGATCAAGCGGTACGCGCGGCGCTGTGCCATCGATGAGCTGCGGTAGCGCGCGAAAAAGTGTCATCTCTGCCGCGACGACTACCTTTTGAAACACTTCAAACGCCGTGTCATCACCCAAAATAGGTACGTTCGCCTGCGCGACAAGATCGCCCGCATCGGGCTTCGTTTCCATGTAGTGCAGCGATGCGCCAGTTTCGCTTTCGCCGTTGATGACCGCCCAGTTCGTCGGTACACGACCACGATACTTCGGCAGCAGCGAGCCGTGCATATTGAGCGCGCCGCGCTTTGGAATGCCAAGGATGTCAGCACCGAGCATTTTGCGGTAATAGAACGAAAACAGGAAGTCGGGCGTGAGCGCACGAATACGGGCGACGACATCGGGATGATTCGGGTCGTCTACCGTGATCACCTCGATGCCGCGATCAACGCACACCTGCGCGACGGATTCGTACCAGATGTTTTCGGTTGCACTATCTTCATGCGTCAGGACGAGCGGGACATGCACACCTTGATCGAGCAGTACGCGCAGGCAACGTACGCCTACGTTGTTATAGGCGAATACCACTGCGGTTGCCTTGACAGGTGCGGCGGTGTTCATGCCAGATTGCGCGCCGTTTCAATATCGCTCGCGCCAGCAGGAAACTCGGTCGCCGATTGTTCGACGATTCGATCAATCACGTAGCGCGGACGGTCACGAACCTGAAGGTAAATTCGCCCGACGTACTCACCGACAATGCCCAGGCCGAATAGCACCATACCGGTCAGGAAAAATTGCAGAATATCCCGATCCAGCAGCGCTCGCATCGCGTCCCAGAACGGCAGCGTAAAGCCACGATAAATCATTAACCCGAGATACGTGATGACTGATCCGACCGCGACAGTCATGCCGAGTAGCGAAAAAATCTGCAACGGCAACAACGAAAAGCCGGTCATCAAATCGAAGTTCAAGCGCAGCAGTTGGTACAGCGAATATTTCGATTCACCCGCAGCGCGTTCAGCGTGCGCGACGACCACTTCAGTGGGTGTCATCGAGTAGGTGTATGCAAGCGCTGGAATAAAGGTGCGCACCTCTCGCGTTTGATTGATCAGGTCAACGATACGCCGCGAATACGCGCGCAGCATGCAGCCCTGATCGGTCATCTTGATGCTGGTAGTGCGTTCACGAATGGCATTGAGCGCCTTCGAAGCCGCTCCGCGCCACCACGCATCGCCACGACGCAAATCGCGAATCGAGCCGACGTAGTCATGGCCTTCGTGATACGCCGTGAGGAGCTTATGAATTTCTTCAGGTGGGTTTTGTAGATCGGCGTCCAGTGTCACTGTCACTTCGCCACGCACCTGTGCGAAGCCTGCCATGATCGCCGCATGTTGGCCAAAGTTTCCCGAGAAGAGCACGATGCGTGTTACGTCGGGGCGTTTCGATTGCTGATCGAGCAAAAGCGCGGGCGAGCGGTCTTTGCTACCGTCGTTAATGAAAATTATTTCGTAGGAAGTGCCCGCTGCGGCGATGGCATCCAGTGCCGGGTAAAGCCGCGCGAACAGCTCGGGCAGCACGGCCTGTTCGTTGTAAACCGGAATGACAACAGAGAGTTGCGGAATCGTCATTTAGCGGCGCGCCTCGGTAAGAACAGAAGCCAGACTATCGCACACGTAGTCAATATCGCTCTCATTCAAACCAGCGTGCAGGGGCAGCGTTAAGGTGGTACTGGCGATCAACTCAGTGTTGGGCAGATCACCTGTTTTCCAGCCTTGTTTGCGGAAAACCGTCGTGAGATGCGGAGATTCGTAGGACACGCTCGTTGCGATGCCAAACGCTTTCATTGCGTCCATTATCTCGGCGCGTGTCCGCTTTAATTGATCGAGTGGAAGGCGGATTGCGAAAAGATTCCAGCTATGGCCCGCTTGGTCGTCGGCATGACCTGCGTGTGGCAACAGTGAGTCATCAAGAATCGGCTTCAGACGACCCAAATAGTGGGCTGCAAGATGGCGTCGATGGCGAC
>JBDSYI010000335.1:0-10566 GCA_039925745.1 Casimicrobium sp.
GCGCTGATCCCATTAATCCAAAAGCACGGAAATTCGATGCGCTCGTTCTGTGTGTAAGTGGAGCTACCGGATGAAACTGAGTTGATATAGCGCATGGGAAACCCTGTGCGGCGCATGGATTGCCCGCGAGTGCGGCAAAATATCAGCTCATTCATTGTGCGCCGCGCTTTTTCCGCACGGACATCAGCCCCATGACTTACGCCGTAAACGACAGCTGCATCAAATGTAAATACACCGACTGCGTGGACGTGTGTCCCGTGGATTGTTTTTACGAAGGCGAGAACATGCTCGTCATCCACCCGGATGAGTGCATCGATTGTGGTGTCTGCGAGCCGGAGTGTCCCGTCGACGCGATCAAACCGGATTCCGACATCGCGGAAAAGTGGATCAAGCTTAACGCTGAATACGCCGTGATCTGGCCGAATATCGCGCGCAAAAAAGCCGCTCCACCCGATGCGGACGAATGGCGCGACAAGAAGGACAAGATGGAATTTTTCTCGCCGGAGCCTGGGAAGAAATAACGTATGGCTTTTCGGTGAAACGCCTCATCCACAAGGGGTGACGCCCGAAAACTTAGTTAGTCGACTAATTCGATTTGTCATCTTCAGCCCCAATGAAATAAGCATTTCAACGAAAAGCTGTTTCCCAAGAACCGCAAAAATCCCCGTCACTGATCCACCCCGCCTGCGTTCCGTCGCAGCGCTGGCGCAATCCATGGCAGGCGGTGGCACACTTCGCTGCATATGAAGTCTGGTTTCGCTCTCTGATGAACTCGTCCTCGCCCGTTTCCCCGGCGTCGGCCGTCGCCGAACGTCCATCGTCGCCTGTCGCACCGCCAACGCTCGGGCAGCGCGTCTGGAAAGGCTTCGGCGGTACGCCCTGGTGGCGCCTGATTCTGGGTGGCCTGATCGTGTTGATCGCGGTGGGCCTATTCACGCTGCCATTCGATTCGATTCGCCTGAAACAGCAGCTCAAGTCCGCAGCCGCGCAACAGGAGTTCAAGTACGCGATTCAAAAAAATGTGCTGGAGCGCGCGCGCACCGGGCTCGTGGGATTTCGATTCATTGCCGATGACCCGGTGGTAGTGCGCGAAATCGATGATGCGATCGCTGACATTGATCGCGGACGATCGACGCCGACGCACGAAATCACAGTCAAAAGCGCTGCCGAACTGAAAGCGCTGATCGACAGCCAGCAGGATCAAATAAAGCTTGGCACGCGCGCGCTGGAGCAGGCGGCGTTGAAGCTGCGCACCAATGCCGACAGTACGGACGCGACTGACAAGATCGAGCAACTGGCGACCAAAATCGAAACGTTACAAGAGCACATTGAGCAACTTAAAGAGCTACAAAGTCACACCGAAGCGTTTGCTCCCGGCGCCGACAAAAAGACCGGCACGCGGAGCCTGGACGGCAACGACGCTGTAACCGTCTCCGTTAATTTGTTCGGCAAAAAAGGTCAGGCGCTGCTTGATTTCGATGGCAAGGCCACCGCCGCACCGGTGAATTTCGACCCGGAAACGCGAACGCTCATTCAATCGACAGTGGGCAACGACACGCAAAAATTTATCGTCGGTATCGCCTCATTTGGCGTCCTCACGATCCTGTTTTTATTGATGCTGATTGCACGCGCGTTTGCTGGACGTGCTGCGAAAGGCGAGCAACGCGTGGTGATCGCCGAATCGCGTGAGCGTAGTGAAAGTTACGCGCGACAATTGGCCGAGGCGCGGCTCATGGTGATGCGTGCGCAGGTGGAGCCGCACTTTTTGTTCAACACGCTGGCACACGTTCAGGCGCTACAGGAGATTGATCCGCCGCAAGCGGGTCACATGCTGGAGCGGCTGATTTCGTACCTGCGCGCTGCCATGCCGACGATGCGCGAGACCACCTCCACGCTAGGGCGCGAAGTTGAAGTGGTCACTGCCTATCTCGATTTACTGAAAATCCGCATGGGAAATCGGCTCAATTACACGATTAGCGTTCCGATCGAGCTAAACAGCATCAGCCTGCCACCCACGATGATCGCCACGCTGGTCGAGAACGCAATCAAGCACGGGCTGGAGCCCAAGCGCGAGGGCGGCACGATTGCCGTTCAGGTGCGGCAGCTTGGAGAGCAGATTGAAGTGTTGGTCGCCGACAACGGGCTCGGGCTCGGCGGAGCAGATACGGGGGGCACTGGCATTGGACTAGCCAATACGCGTGAGCGCCTGAAAATGCTGTACGGCGATACCAGTGAACTGATTGTTGAACCCAATGCGCCAACCGGCGTGCGCGCGTTGCTACGCGTGCCGAAGGTTCCGCCCGCCATGGTGGCCAGTGACGTTGAGTCGGACTCAGGCGCGGAGGTTTCGCCTTATTACACCCAAACTGTCGGTCTGCTCGCGCTGTTCGTCGGATGGCTCGGCGGACACCGCATTTATGTGGGGCATCGGCGCACGGGCGCGGTGCAAACCGCGCTGGGTGTGCTCTCGATTTTGAGTGGCGGCGTGCCGGTATTTTTGGTGCCGCTGTTGTTGTGGGTGTTGCTCGACGGCGTGCGCATCATCAGTCGCGAGTTCTACGATGGCAACGGGTTGCGCATTGCTCGATTCTCGGAAGCCGACAGCCGCATCCGTCGTGGTGCGTCAACAATTACCCGAACTACCCGTGACCCAGCCGCATCGCGATGTTCGCGACTGGTGGCGATATTTCTTGTGGTGCTGTTCGGATTTGTCGGCGCACACCGCTTTTATGCGGGACGTATCGGCAGCGCGATCGCAATGGTATTTACGCTTGGCGGTTTGGGTATTTGGTGGCTGATCGATATCATCATCGTCGGAACGGGACAATTGATCGATAGCGAAGGAAAACGGGTAAGCGAATGGGAATGATGAACACGGGAACGGTGACTGCCGTATTGGCTGAAGACGAAACGCTGCTGCGGCAGTTTCTGAAAAAGAAACTGGAGAAACTGTGGCCCGAACTCTCAGTCGTCGGTGAGGCCGAGCATGGTCTCGCCGCGGTCGAGTTAATCGCCGCACTGAAACCTACGGTTGCGTTTCTGGATATCCGCATGCCGGAGTTAACGGGCCTTGAAGTGGCGACGCAAATTGCCGAAGTTAGCCCAAATACGCACGTCGTCTTTGTCACTGCGTTTCACGAATACGCCGTCGCCGCGTTTGATCGTGGTGCAGTAGATTACGTGCTGAAACCGATTGCCGAAGATCGTCTGAATACCACGATCGAACGGCTCAAAGAGCGTATCGAAAACGACGATCAGGACGCGCCCACACTTCCTGAGAATTTGTCGCAACTCATCTCAACGTTAAAACGCGAAATGCGTTCTGCTGCGGGTGGCACCGGCGTGCCGGCTGAGTACCTGCGCTGGATCAAAGCCTCGCTCGGTTCAACGCTTAAATTGATCGACGTCAAGGACGTACTTTTCCTGAATTCTGATGAAAAATATACGCGCGTAGTCACCGTGGGCGAAGAGGCGTTGATCAGAAAACCGCTACGTGAGATGCTTGATGAGCTCGACCCGAATATCTTCTGGCAAATCCATCGCGGCACCATCGTGAACGTCAACGCCATCGCAGGCGTTACCAGAGATTTTCGCGGTGACGCGACGGTGAAGGTCAGGGATCACAAGGAACAGTTGAAGGTCAGTCGACCGTTCTCGCATTTGTTCAAGCAGATGTAGCGTACCTGCGGTCAACAAAGGCTACACCCACTTGATCTTCCGAAAAAACGCCCACAGCGCGATGCTTCCCAGCACCATCACGCCGAGCGCGTAAGCGTAGCCGTACGCCCAGTCCAGCTCCGGCATGTGCTTGAAGTTCATGCCGTAGATGGTGCCCACGATGCTCGGTACCATCAGGATGGCACCCCAGCCCGCGAGCTTTTTGGTGACTTCACTTTCGGCGAGGGTGATCAGTGAAAGATTGGTTTGCGTGGCGCCGTTTTCCATGTCGCGCAAATTGTCCAGGGATTCGTTGATGCGCGTCACGTGATCAAGCACGTCGCGAAAATATGGCCGCAATGGTTCCCTGAATATCGGGTGTTTGTGCGCCAGCAAACGGTTGCAAATTTCGACCAGCGGCGTCACGGCGCGGCGCACGCACATGGTGTCGCGCTTGAGTTCGTACAACGCCTCGGCTGCGACTCGCTTGTCTTTTTTCGCATCAAAGATCGTTTCCTCCAGCTTGTCGAGTCGGTCTTCTAGTGCTGCGACCTCCGGGAACAGACGATCCACCACCGCGTCGATCAAGCCGTGCAACGCCGCGCCCGGTCCGAGCGCCAGAAATTGCGGGTCGTGTTCGAGCACAGCACGTACCGCTTTGAATCCCGTCTCGGCACGGTGGCGAACGGTTAGTACGAAGTGCTCGCCGCAGTAGATATGCAACTCACCATCAACGAAATCATCGCCATGCTGCTCAATCGTGTGCAGCACCAGAAATAGCGTTGGTCCGTACTCTTCGATCTTCGGGCGCTGCGAGCCGCGATTAGTATCCTCAATGGCCAGTTCATGCAGGTTGAATTCTTCCTGCATCTTTTCCAGCGCTTCGGCGGTTGGCTCGAACAGTGCGACCCAGACGAAAGCGCCTATGGGTTGGGGTGTATCGAGAAAATTGCTGATCGCTTCGATTTCCATCGGAGCCTGACGAACGCCATTGATGTAGGCGGCGCAATCGATAAGCATGGTTGAACTTTGCTGCCGCCGAGGCGGTCCGGGTCGTTATGCAGGCAATTATGCGTCGTACGATTTTCCGCTTTCGCTTTATCAGCGCACAAACATTGCGGCGTGTAGCAAAATAGGCTGATGGCCTCTGTTAAGTCTCCTCCGGTACCTGTTCCATCATCCGCGGTTAATCGGTCCGAATCGCAGGGTGATCGCGCACTGACGCTGGAACTCGTGCTGCGTGAGCTTGAGGCCGATGACTTGGTGGATGTCGCTTCGATTAACGAACTGCGCACGCTCGCCAAGTTTCGTAGCTACGACCACCCGCTGATACTTATCGCCGAGCAGAAGTGGCGTAGCAACAAGCCACCAAATCGCGTGTTGACTCTGGAGGCATTGTCGGAATGGCTGGCCGGGCGCCTGAAGGTGCCGTATTTGCACATCGATCCGCTGAAGGTGGATTTCTCTGCGGTCGGCTCGGTGATGAGCACGAGCTACGCCAATCGCTATCGCATCCTGCCAGTCGCAGTGACAGCGGACTCGGTCACCGTGGCGACCAGCGAGCCGTTCGTGCGTTCATGGATTCCCGAGCTGTCAAATTTGTTGCGGCGTCGCGTGGAGCTGGTGTTCGCAAATCCGCTTGATGTGAAACGCTACGTTGCCGAGTTTTTCGCGCTGGCGCAATCGGTACGTAGGGCGCAGGACAGGGCCGTTGATGACAAGAGCACGATTTCATCGTTTGAACAACTCGTGCAACTGGGCGCGCAGGGCGGCGGCATCACGCCGGACGCCAACGATCGCCACATCATTCGTATCGTCGACTGGCTCTGGCAATACGCGTTCGAGCAGCGTGCGAGCGATATTCACATCGAGCCACGGCGTGATTCAGGCGTCGTACGGTTTCGTATCGACGGCGTGCTGCATCAGGTCTATCAAATTCCACAAGCCGTGCACACCGCGATGGTCAGTCGTGTGAAATTGCTGGCACGCATGGAGATCGTTGAGAAGCGTCGTCCGCAGGACGGGCGCATTAAAACGGTGACGCCTGAGGGCGTTGAGGTCGAGCTGCGGGTCGCGACGATGCCCACCGCGTTTGGCGAAAAGATCGTGATGCGCATTTTCGATCCGGAGGTGCTCCTGCGCGACTTCCGCGATCTCGGATTTAGCGACGACGACCTATCCCGCTGGGAGGCGATGATTGCGAGGCCGCACGGCATTATTCTGGTCACTGGGCCAACCGGCTCCGGCAAAACGACCACGCTTTACTCTACGCTGAAAACGCTCGCGACACCCGAAGTCAATGTGTGCACGGTCGAAGACCCGATTGAGATGGTCGAACCATCATTCAATCAGATGCAAGTGCAACCGCAGATTGGTGTGGACTTCGAGAGCGGCGTGCGCACGCTGATGCGGCAGGATCCAGACATCATCATGGTGGGTGAAATTCGCGACTTGCCAACTGCTGAGATGGCTGTGCAGGCCGCGTTGACAGGTCATCTGGTGCTCACGACGCTGCACACCAACGACGCGCCCACGGCGATCACGCGCCTGATTGATCTGGGCGTCCCGCCCTACCTCGTGAATTCAACCGTAGTAGGGGTGATGGCACAGCGTCTGGTGCGCACCTTGTGCTCAGGTTGCAAAGCACCCGCTGGCCCGATCAGTGACGACGAGTGGGCCGCGCTGACCAAGCCGTATCGTGCGACGAAACCCGCCACGACCTACAAAGCCGTTGGCTGTCTGGACTGCCGGATGACGGGCTATCGCGGCCGCGCCGGCTTATATGAGGTGATGGTGATGACGCCTGAATTACGCAAGCTCGTAATAAACGGGGCCAGCATGGACGATCTGCGCGAGCAGGCATTTCGCGATGGCATGAAGCCGCTGCGCGCGTCGGGAGCGCACAAGATTGCCACCGGATTGACTACGGTAGAAGAGGTAGAGCGCGTGGCGCCGCCGGTGTAGCCGGCATTGTTTTTTTGTTGGGGCGGCTCTACCGCGATTTATTGGCTCGCCAGCCATCGCGGTAGAACCGCTGCCACACATTGTGAGTTCGACTCAATAAGACTGATGGGGGAATTACTTTGCAAATTGCACTAATTGGCTTGGGCAAAATGGGCGCTAACATGGCTCGGCGTTGGGCGCGGGGCGGCGTGAGCGTGGTCGCTTTTGACCGCAGCGCCGAGGCTCGGGAATCGGTTGCTGAAGCCAACATCACACCGGTCGCATCCCTTGCTGAAGCGCTCGCTAAAGCTACGACGCCACGCATCGTCTGGCTCATGTTGCCGTCCGGTGAAATCACCGAAGCCACCATCGACACCCTGATTCCAATGCTTGGCAAGGGTGACCTGCTGGTTGATGGTGGCAATGCGAATTACAAGGACTCCGTGCGCCGAGCCGTTAAGGTGAACGCGGCGGGGATCGGGTACGCCGACGTTGGCGTTTCGGGCGGTGTTTGGGGGCTGCAAAACGGCTATTGCGTGATGACGGGCGCGACGCCGGAGAGCTATGCGACGCTCAAACCGTACCTCGAAGTGCTGGCGCCGTCAAAGACGCAGGGCATCGTTCATGCGGGCGCAGTCGGCGCGGGGCACTACGCCAAGATGATTCACAACGGCGTCGAATACGGCATGATGCAGGCGCTGGCCGAAGGCTTCGCGTTGATGGAGGCAAAGAAGGATTTTGCGATGCCGATTGCCGAGATTGCCGAGGCTTGGCGCGATGGTTCGGTGGTGCGGTCTTGGCTTCTGGATTTGACTGCAGCGACGCTCAAAAAGCCCGATGAAATAGCTGCGATCGCGCCCTATGTTGCCGACTCTGGCGAAGGCCGTTGGGCGGTAGAAGCGATGCTTGATCTGGGCGTTCCGGCACCGGTCACAGCGTTGGCGTTGACGACGCGATTTGCAACTCAAGGCAAGGGCGACTACGCCGCCAAGTTACTTGCGCAAATGCGGGCGGGGTTTGGCGGGCATGCCGTCAAAAAGCAGTGATCCGAAAGTCATGGGTGCGTGCCGCTCAACTCTGCGAAGGTGAGCGGGCTAGGGTGAGCGCGGTGGTAGAAATCGCAAGCAAGGTGCATTCAGTGTGAATCCCATCGTCGTCATGGGCGTCTCGGGCTGTGGCAAAACCACGTTAGGGCAGGCGTTAGCGGAACGCTTGAGCGCAACGTTTCTCGATGCAGACGATTTCCATTCAGCCGCTAACGTGGAAAAAATGCGCGCAGGCGCGCCACTTGATGATGATGACCGTCAGCCTTGGCTTGCCACGTTGAATCGCGAATTGCGTGAACGTGCGCACCGCGGCGAACGTGTTGTGCTCGCGTGTTCAGCGCTCAAGCGACGCTATCGCAAAGTGATCGGCGCGCAAGTCGCACGCTTGGACTGGATTTTTCTCGATGGCAGTTTTGAATTGATTGCTGAGCGCATGCGCGCGAGACCCAATCACTACATGCCGGAATCGTTGTTGCGGAGCCAGTTTGCGGCGCTGGAGGCCCCTGACAACGCGACTCACATCGCCATCGATCTGAGCGTTGCCGAACAGGTGGAAGCTGCGCTTTCGGCGCTTGCGATTTAGCGAATCAGGCGGCTAGGGCCGCGCAACCGTCGGGCTTGTAAACGCGCGCCAACGAAGCGGGATACTGACCGAGTTTGCTGGCGGGACGCCGTGGTCTAACCACGAGTTCGCCACCACAATTGGGGCAAATTCCCGATAATTTTGTGGTGACGCAGTCGACGCAAAATGTGCATTCAAAAGTGCAAATGCGCGCCTCGGTCGATTCGTTCGACAAATCCTTGTTACAGCATTCGCAGTTTGGACGGAGTGCAAGCATTTTTTAACTTTTCAGGACAGCCTAGCCCAGGCGCCGACGTGTGCGTGGCGCTGGAGCGCTGCCGCCTGCGCCGCTGCGCGTGAAGCCGCTCGGTTTGCCGGTCACGCCGTCACGATTTCCGGAACCGCCGCGAGCGCTGAAGCCGCCACCTGCAGGCGCGGGTCGACGGTCGCCGGTGAAGCCGCCGCCACCGCTGCTGCCGCCGCGATCTCCGTAGCCGCCGCCACCACCCGTGCCGCCACCACTGCGTCCATCCGACGGTTCGCGGCGATCGCCCCAACGTGCGCGCGGTGCGCCGGTGCCTGAACCGCCTTCGTTGCCGCGACCATAACCGCCGCCCTGACCGCCACCGGCACCACCACGGTTGAAGCCGCCGCCGCTTCCCGCGTAGCCAGAACTACCGCCGCCAGCACTGCCACCGCTGCGGTCATAACCGCCGCCGCCATAGCCTGATCCACCGGGCGGCGTATTGCCACCGTAGCCACTGCGGCTGCGCGGTGGGCCACCCGGCGCGCCGACGCCCGAGGAGCCGAATCGTGATCCGCCGCCAGCATTGCCTGCACCGGCATAGCCACCGCGGTTGCCGCCAGCCGCGCCGCCGCGCGATGCGCCATCGCCGTAGGGTGCGCGACCGCGTGGCGCCGTTGCGGCGAAGCCATCTTTTTCTTCACGTCGACGCGTGCCGAGCGCTTCTTCGCCGCCCGCGCGGGCAGCACCGCGGCGATCTTTGGGTGCCCAGCCTTCGCGACGCGGCGCAGGTGGAATTTCGCCGTAACGGCGGCGCTCGCCTGGTGGTAGCGCCGAGCCGGAACGGGCACCGGTTGGCGGGTCAGCATTCGCCCATTCTGCGGGCAGTTTGGTGCGCGGACCACGACCTGATTTGCTGGCCTTGACGCTTGCCGCATCCTGCTCGGCGTCATCATCTGCACCGGCTTCACCAGCCGCATTGCGCCACAGGACGAGCAATTTGCCCAGATGTTGCACGCTTTCGCAGCCCATCTTTTCGCAAATTTCGTTCAAGAATCCGACGCGAATTTCGCGCTCGTCGGACATCACGCGAACTTTGATCAGCGCGTGTGCCGTTAGCGCGAGGTCAATTTCGTGCAGCACAGCGGGCGTGAGTCCATGTTGGCCGACCATCACCACCGGATCGAGATGGTGCGCGGCGGCGCGCAGCGCGCGGCGTGCGCTGGAGGAGAGGGTGGAGGTGGCGGCAGTCATCTTGGAATTTCTAGTTTTTCAGGGAATATTTCCTCGATTATCTCGCGTTGCGGCGCGTTTAGGCGGGAGCTAATGGCCTAAACGTCGATAATTCAGGCCCTTTTGTGCATCAACGCACCGCGCCCGCTCGACTCAGTTCATGCTCAATCCCTCCGCCAAACGCCACAAATCGAACAAAGACTGGATGCAGGAGCACGTCAACGACCCGTACGTGCAGAAGGCAAAGCAGGAGGGTTACCGTTCCCGCGCCGCGTACAAACTGATCGAAATCGACAACAAGGACAAGCTAATCAAACCGGGCAACGTGATCGTGGACCTTGGTTCCGCGCCCGGCAGCTGGAGTCAGGTGGCTGCCCGAAAAATCGGCAATACGGGGCGCATTATCGCCATTGATTTGCTGGAAATGCAGGGCATGGGCCACGTCGAATTCATCCAGGGTGATTTCAGCGAAGCGGGGCCGCTGGCGCAGATTGAGGCAATGCTGGCGGGCGTGAAAGTGGACCTGGTGATGAGCGACATGCTGCCGAATATGAGCGGTGTGCCGACGATCGATTCAGCGCGGGCGATTTACCTGTGCGAGCTTGCGGCAGAGTTTGCGCTTGCACACTTAAAGCCAGACGGAAAATTCTTGACCAAGGCGTATCAGGGGCCGGGCTACGAGGAATTTTTCCAGCAACTCAAGAAACAGTTCAAAACCGTCGCCAGCCGCAAGCCCGATGCGTCGCGTGATCGCAGTGCCGAGCTTTTTTTGCTGGCGTCGGGGTTAAAGTAATCGTTTTTTTTGGTGCACGTTGAGGAATCAACTTTTGGGTGAAATAGCCTTTGCATAGGACCTAAGTGCGTAAAAGTGCTGAAGTCGA